>JACREW010000032.1 GCA_016212685.1 Nitrospirota bacterium | reverse complement strand
TCCGCAGGAGGCGTATACGCCGTGGGGGTAAAATGGACTTTGCCCCTCGGAAATCCGCCTTTATACAGGTAAGTCGTACCCGGATGGTCTTTTGTAGGGCATGGCCATTGAATGCCGTGCTTTTCTATCCTGCCGTACGTTATTCCGGCAATGGCAGGCCATACTCTTCCGAATTCCTCGAGAATCTCCTCCGGCGAGTTATACTCCATCGTATAACCGAGCCTTTTGGAAAGCTCCGTTATTATGGATATGTCATCCTTTGCCTCTCCCGGCGGAATGACTGCTCTTCTCACCCTTTGGACCTTTCTCTCTGTATTGGAAAATGTACCGTCCTTTTCCGCAAAGCATGCTGCAGGCAGTACCACATCCGCAAGCTCGGCTGTCTCGGTCATAAATATGTCCTGCACGACGAGGAACTCAATGGCATTTAATGCCTTTATGGTGTGTTCAATATTAGGATCCGTGATTACCGGATTTTCCCCCATTATATACAGCGCCTTCAGGGTTCCGTCCAATGCGGCAGGGATCATTTCCGTGGACTTAAGCCCCGCATGAGGAGACAGAGAAGCTCCCCATGCCGATTCAAATTTGTGTTTTATATCCGGCAGATCAACCCTCTGGTAACCTGGATAAACATTAGGCATGCAGCCGGCATCGGAGGCGCCTTGCACATTGTTCTGTCCTCTTAACGGGTTTATGCCGGCAGAGGGTTTTCCGATATTTCCGGTAATAAGCGCAAGGTTCGCCACTGCGTTCACATTGTCGGTACCGCAGGTGTGCTGCGTTATCCCCATAGTATAAAAGATGCCGGCTCTCTGCGAACTGCCGTAAAGTTTTGCGGCTTTTATTATGTCGCCTCTATCGACGCCCGTGATTTTTTCGACATAATCGGGCGTGAAATCCTCTACTGATTTTTTCCATTCATCAAAACCCTCTGTCCTGTTATTTATGAATTCCTTGTTATGCAAGCCCTCTTTTAATATCACATGGGCGATGCCGTTGAGAAGGGCTACGTCAGTGCCGGGCTTTAAGTTCAAGAACAGTTCGGCGAATCTCGCCATAGGCACTCTTCTGGGGTCGGCAACTATTATCTTTGCGCCGTTTCTGTAAGCCTTTATCATCCTGTTGGCTATGACGGGATGGGTTTCTTTGGTGTTAGAGCCTATAATGAAGATGACCTCATTCCCTTCGATTTCTCTTATGGAGTTTGTCATTGCCCCCGAGCCGAATATTGTTGCCAGACTGGCAACGGTCGGCGCGTGTCAAAGCCGCGCGCAGTGATCGACATTGTTCGTGCCGACGGCAGCCCTCATGAACTTCTGGAAGAGATAGTTTTCTTCGTTGGTGCAGCGGGCGGAAGAAAGCCCTCCGATGGCATCAGCGCCGTGTTTGGATTTTATATCGTTAAGCCTTTCAGCAATGTAGTCCAATGCTTCATTCCATGATACCTCTCTGAAATTGGATGAAACGGTGAATGGGTGAATGGGTGAATGGGTGAAATTTTTCTCCGTGTCTCCGTATCCCCGGTTCCCCGTATCTTTTTTTGGGGTTATCCTTATCAGCGGTTTTTTCAGGCGGTCGGGGCTGTTGATGAATTTGTAGCCGAACCTTCCTTTTACGCAGAGCCATCCTTCATTCCATGTATCTTCCCTCGATGTTATCCTTACAACGTCATTTCTCCTCACATGGAGGGTTATGTTGCAGCCTGTCCCGCAGTACGGGCATATTGTATCGATTTCCTTGATGTCCTTTTGCCTGCCTCTTAATGACCATTGTTTTCCCGTAAGCGCGCCGGTAGGGCATACTGCAACGCATTGACCGCAGAACTCACAGTTAAGGTCTTTTTCATAAGGGGGGCATATCTTGGATTTGAACCCCCTGTATGTGAAATCTATGGCCCCGACTCCCTGCACCTCGTCGCACACCTTTACGCACCTGCCGCAGAGAATACACTTTTCCATATCCCGTTCGAGAAATGGATTTCCGTCTTTCTTCTCATAAATCCTTCTCTCGCCTGCAAACCTGTTTTCCCTTATGCCGTAAAAATATGCGAGTTCCTGCAGTGTGCAGTCGCCTGCCTTTTCGCATACCATGCAGTCATTTGGATGGTCTGAGAGGATGAGTTCCAGAACGGTTTTCCTCAGATCCTCCATTTGCGGGCTTGATGTTGTGACCTCCATGCCGTCGCTTGCCGGAGTCGTGCACGATGTTACCGGTCTTGGAATTCCCTTAATCTCGACTATGCATAACCTGCAGCCGCCGAAAGGAGTGAGCTTGGGATGGTGACATAATGTAGGTATCTGGATGTCGAGCATCCTTGCCGCATCAAGAACCGTAGTGTTTTCAGGCACTTCTATAGTTTTGCCGTCTATCGTTACTTTTAACTTTTTCATTCCCATCACTCCAATACTCCATTACTCCATTTATTCTTTCCCTACTGCCTTAAATTTGCATACATCAAAACACGCGCCGCACTTTATGCATATTTCAGGAGCTATCGTGTGAGGTTTCTTCTTCTCTCCTGTTATCGCTCCCGCGGGACATGCCCTCAGACATGCGCCGCAGCCCTTACAAAACTCTTCGATAATATGGTAAGTGAGGAGTTCGTTGCACGCCTTTGCAGGACATTTCCCCTGTAAATGGGCCTCGTATTCTTCCCTGAAGTATTTAATGGTGCTGAGCACGGGATTCGGCGCTGTCTGGCCGAGACCGCAGAGCGAGGCGGCCTTAATATCATTGCTCAATTTCTCAAGCAGTTCTATATCTCCCTGCCTGCCGGCGCCTTTTGTTATCCTGTCCATTATTTCGAGAAGCCTTTTCGTGCCGATTCTACATGGCACGCATTTGCCGCACGATTCGGACTGGGTAAACTGGAGAAAATATTTCGCTACGTTAACCATGCAATCGTCCTCATCAAGGACTATCATGCCGCCCGAACCTACGATAGAGCCGACCTTGGCTAAGGATTCGTAATCCATGTTTATATCAAGCATGCCGGTTGTTATGCAGCCGCCTGAAGGCCCACCTGTCTGTACGGCCTTAAGCGCCTTTTCGTTTTCTATTCCACCGCCGATGTCATAGATTATTTCTCTTAAGGTAATTCCCATCGGCACTTCGATGAGGCCTGAATTTTTTATCTTGCCGGTCAGGGCAAAGACCTTTGTGCCTTTGGATTTTTCAGTGCCATAGGAAGAAAACCATTCATGCCCTTTTTTGATTATATAAGGGATATTCGCTAATGTTTCCACATTATTAATTACAGTGGGCTTTCCCCACAACCCGCGGTGAACCGGGAAGGGCGGCTTTGCCCTCGGCATCCCGCGCTGTCCTTCGATGGACGCTATCAGAGCCGTCTCTTCGCCGCACACAAAGGCGCCGGCGCCCAGCTTTATCTTAATGTCGAAATCAAAACCTTTGCCGAAAATGTTCTTGCCGAGGAATCCACGCTCCCGCGAAACGTTAATGGCTTTTTTGAGCCTTTCCACGGCAAGGGGATATTCAGCCCTTATATACACATATCCTTTACTTGCGCCTATGGCGTATGCGCCTATGATCATTCCTTCTATAACCGCATGAGGATTCCCTTCGATAACGGCCCTGTCCATAAATGCGCCGGGGTCCCCTTCGTCGGCATTGCATATGATGTATTTCTGCCCAGCTTCTGCCTTACGGCATGCCTCCCATTTTACCCCCGTCGGAAAACCGGCTCCGCCGCGTCCTCTTAGTCCGGATTTTTTAATCATGTCTATCACTTCTTCCGGAGTCATCGAGGCAAATACCTTCTCCACTGCCTTATATCCATCGACGGCCATGTAAGCGTTAATATCTTCAGGGTCTATATTGCCGCAGTCCGAAAGAACCACCTTCACCTGTTTTTCATGGAATTTATGATAATCCTCATCAACCTGCCATTCTGAAACAGGATTGCCTCCCACGATATGCTCATCGACGATACGTTCAACCATTTCCGGTTTTATGTATTGATAGATGGTCCTCCGGTTATCCGCTATCACATCCACAAGCACATCCCTTGCGCAGAGGCCGCGGCATCCTACCTTATGCATGGAGCATTCTTTCTTGAATTCTGCCGGAATGTTTTTCTCACGCATTAAAGACTCAAAGGCATCGAGCACTTCCGAGCCCCCGGCTGCCATGCCTCCGGTTCCCATGCACACCTGTATTGTTATGCTTTTATTCATTCCCGTCTTCTTTAAGCGCCTTTAGTTCTTTTGCCATTTTATCGGAGTTCATCTTTCCGTACACTTTTTTATTTATGATGACTACAGGCGCGATGCTGCATGCGCCTACGCACGCCACCTGTTCGAGGGTGAATTTCTTGTCTTCCGTCGTGTTTTGCTCGTCAGCGAGGTTTAAGTCCCTTTTTAGACTGTTGATAATCCTGTCGGAACCCTTTACATGGCAGGCCGTGCCGCAGCAGGCCGTGATGATGTTTTTACCCCTCGGTTTAAGATAAAACTGGGCGTAGAACGTAGCAACGCCGAAAAAGTTGCTCGCTGGCATGTCGAGTTCCTCGGAAAGCCGGTACACTGCTTCTTCCGGGATATACCCGAATACTTCCTGCGTTTCCTGCAAGAGGGATATGATATTCCCTTCGTTTTTTTTGAAATCTTCGATAAGCCCTTGTAGTCTCTTCTCCATAAAACCGTCCCCTTCTCCCTAAGGCTTTTATTCTAACCTATATAATATACATCGTTTCCACATGGCTATGAATCCATAAGAATTTTTAATCCTTAAAGGCTGTATGGTATATTTAAAAGTATTGTTTATGAATATGATAAAACCTAATATAGGAAACGATCTGTGCGATGTGGCCGAAAGGCTTATAATGTCGGGTGCTGACGGAACCGAAACAGCGCGGCAACTGACCCTAAACGTCGATGATTTGCTCGTTTCTGCTTATAAGTCAAAAGAGGCAGATACAGACTCAATGCTGTCACTCGTGGCCGTTGGAGGGTATGGACGCAGGGAACTTGCGCCTTACTCGGATATAGACATAATGCTCCTTGCGAAAAAGAGAGACCGCATCAGCATGGAAGCTGCCCAGTCAATACTTTACCGTTTGTGGGACATGGGACTGAATATAAGCCATAGTTTCAGAACCCTCGATGAATGCGTGGAAGACGCGGTGAATGACTTTCAGACCCGGACATCCTTGATCGAATCAAGGTTTCTTGCCGGCAGCGGTATGCTCTTCGACGAATTCAGGCAGGATGTCTACCAAAAACTCTTATTCAAAAGGAGAAGGGAATTTATTGGAGAACTGCTGAGGGAAATAGCCGGGAGGCATAAGGAATACGGCGATTCGGTATATCTCCTCGAACCGAATATCAAAGAGGGAAGGGGCGGGCTCCGGGATATCCACGCCGTATCATGGCTTCTTAAGACCGGGCTGAGGATGAACGCTATCGAAGAGTTAAAAAAAATATTGTCGAGAGGCGATTACGACCACTTTATAAAGGCGTATGATTTTCTTTTGCGGGTAAGGCTTTGCCTGCATTTCATCTCGAGGCGGAGAAACGATATCCTGTCATTTGAGTTTCAGGGTGAGACCGCAAAGGTCATGGGGTTGAATGATACAAAAAGATTCCTCGGCTCGGAAATACTTATGAGGCTGTATTACCGTAAGGCAAAAAGCGTCATGGACGTGTTGGCAAGGCTTAGGAATATGTGCAGCCGCCCCTATGTCGTTTTCCGCATTCCTGCCGGAATAAAGAAAATAAACGGTGATTTTTACATATCTAAAAATGAGATCATCGTAAAGGATAAAAGCATATTCAAAAATACCGACAGGATATTGGAGGCGTTCCATATTTATTCCCTTACCGGGAAAAAATTCAGCTCACATGTAAGGGAGGTTATAAGAAACAGGTTTATATTTATAAATAAGAAAACACGATCTTCCAGAACCGCGATAATATATTTCATGGAAATATTGAGGGGCGATAAGGTATACGAGACCCTCAATGAAATGCACGATACGGGTATCCTCGACAGGTTCATCCCGGAGTTCGGAAGGCTGAGGCATCTCGTCATACAGGAGCCCTATCATAGATACACCGTGGACGAGCATACGCTTATAGCCATAAGGAACCTCGAGATGCTTAAAAATACAAAACATGCGAAATTCCGGTTTCTCGCCGAAATGTTTAAAAACCTAAAACAGGAAGTATTGTTTCTGTCGTTGCTGCTCCACGACATCGGTAAGGGGACGCCTCATAAAAGGCACGAAGATTCGGGGTACATGATGCTCAAGAGCGTCATGGAGAGATTTAACATCGAACATGAAGAAAGACGAAAAATAGAATTCCTCGTTAAAAACCACATCGCATTGTCGAAGCTTGCATTGACAAGGGACTCCGATGCCTATGAGACCGTAATCCAGCTTGCGGAGGTGGTAGAAAATGAAGACAACCTTAATGCTCTGTACCTTATGACCTATGCGGATATGACAGCGGTAAACCCCGGTTTCTGGACGGAGTGGAAGGCATATCTGTTTTATGAACTATATACAAAAACAAAAGCGCATATAAACGGCGTTGGAAGGCAATAT
>JACREW010000031.1 GCA_016212685.1 Nitrospirota bacterium | reverse complement strand
GACTATGTGAGCGCCGACGGCAGTATATCAAATTACTATCCTGATTTTATAGTCAAGGCTAATGAGAATGAAATCTATATTGTAGAAACAAAAGGCGTTGAAGACCTTGATGTGCCTCTGAAAATGGAGAGGCTGAAATGCTGGTGTGCCGACATCAATGCATCACAGAAAAAACACAGGTTTGATTTTGTATTTGTAGATGAAGAAGAGTTTGAGAGATACAAACCGGACGACTTTACAAGTCTGGTCAAGAGTTTCCGGAGATATAAGGAAGATTAAGGTTAGTGACAATTAATCCCGCATGGTGCGGGACAGGGGGAATAACAATCTGCTATGGGAACAGGCTAACTTGTGGATTCCCAAAAATACTTATCAAGCCGTGATATAATAAACATCAAACTTTATGACTGCAAACCTTAAAAAAGGCATATTCATTTCCCTCGAAGGCATAGAAGGAACCGGCAAGACCACGCAGGCTAAGCTCCTGAGCGAAAGGCTTTCAAAAGAAGGATACGATGTTGTCCTGACAAAAGAGCCGGGAGGCACGGTTATCGGAAGCAGGATTCGCGAAATACTGCTTCAGCCCGATCATACGGAGATGTCTTATCTTGCGGAGCTTCTTCTTTATAATGCCGACAGGGCGCAGCACTTAAACGAAAAAATACTGCCGGCTGTTAATGACGGAAAGATCGTCATCACCGACAGGTTTACGGATTCGACAATTGCCTATCAGGGCTACGGCAGGGGAATCGATATCGGGTTTCTGAAATCAATAGATATTATTGCGACAGGCGGCATAAGGCCGGATTTGACCATACTTTTTGATCTCGATGTTGAAACCGGTTTGATGAGGAACAAGGGAGCCAATAAGGTAGACAGGCTTGAACTCGAAGATATAGAGTTTCATAAAAAAGTCCGCGAAGGTTATTTGAAGATATTAGAGGCTGAGCCGGAAAGGGTAAAAATAGTGGATGCGTCAATGCAGCCGGAACAGATAAGAGAAAAGGTTTGGGAGATAGTGGGATGGCGCTTAAAGATGTCATAGGGCAGGAGCGGGCGCTCCGAATACTTTCAGGCACTCTCAGGAGAGACAGAGTGGCGTCCGCTATGTTGTTTTCAGGAGATTCAGGCATCGGAAAGAGACTATCTGCAATTAATTATGCCAAGGCTATTAACTGTGCGCGGCCGGAAGGCTATGATTCGTGCGATGAATGCGTATCGTGCCGTAAGATAGACTCGGCAACCCATCCCGATATCCTGACCATTACCCTTGAGAGCGTAGAAGATGCGCTTTCTTTAAAAGAGAAGACAGGCAAAGATAAGAACAGGTATGAGTATCCGATAGAGGCCGTGCATAAAATCGAAGAAATCCTTTATTTAAGCCCTTATGAAGGCAGAAAAAAAATTATTATCATCGACGACGCCGATGTCATGAATATCAATGCCGCAAATGCTTTTTTAAAGACTCTCGAGGAGCCGCCGCCGGACAGCCTGATAATACTCATATCCGCCAATCCGGACAGGCTGCCCGATACTATAAGATCGAGGTGCGTGCAAATAAAATTTTATCCGCTGCCTCTGGACGGATGTAAAGGCGTGATGTCAAAGCATATCGACGAGAAGGAGATGGATTTTGTGCTCAATATCGCGATGGGAAGGCCGGGTCTCGCGGTGTCTGCGGATCTCGTAAAAGAACGTGAGAGGTTCACTGAGATTCTCAACGGCATGATTCGCGGAGAGTCGAAGGACGCGTGGGCGGATAAGGGTGAAATCAATTCATGGCTCGATACGGCATCGGTTCTGTTGAGAGATATGGTTGTTTATGGAATTTCGGAAAGGAAGACCGATTTGATATTAGGCGAGAGGCAATGGGCAATAGGCAATAGAGGAAAAGCAAAGGATGTTTTAGACGCGTATCAGGAAATGCAGCGGTTAAAAGGACTGCTTGATTTTAATCTTAATAAATCCATAACATGGAATTATGTGTCGACGATAATGAGACAGGTAATGGAGGTATAGATGCCGGATGTTGTAGGTATACGATTTAAGAGTTGCGGAAAGATATACGATTTCGAGGTTAACGGAATAGAGGTGAAGGAAGGGGATTCCGTTGTCGTGGAGTCGGATTTCGGCCTCAGTATAGGCAGGGTAATAAAGGGAAGGCGCACGGTGGAATCCGGAGGAAGGGAACTCAAGAAGGTTATGAGGATTGTCGGCGAAGACGATATAAAAACAGACGAGGGAAACAGGAAACTCGAACAAGAGGCTAAGGATTTCTGTGTCGAGCGGATAATGGCGCGCGGCCTTCAGATGAAGCTTGTGGGAGCGGAATCGACCCTCGATAGAAAACGGATAATCTTTTATTTCACCGCGGACGGAAGAATAGATTTTAGGGAACTTGTGAAAGACCTTGCCGCAAGGTTCAAGACAAGGATAGAGATGAGGCAGATAGGCATACGCGACGAGGCAAAGCTCATAGGCGGGCTCGGAGTTTGCGGCAGGGAGTTGTGCTGCAGCACATTTTTGACTTCATTCGAGCCTGTATCCATAAAAATGGCCAAACGGCAGGATCTGGCCTTGAACGTGGGCAAGCTTTCGGGACTTTGCAGCAGGCTTATGTGCTGTCTCAGGTACGAGTACGAAGGAGACATGGAAAGCATTGCAACTGACGATGAGATTCCGGCGGAAGAAGATGTGCGCGAAGAGAAGCAGGACAGCAGGATTTCGGAAGTCCTGTCAAAACTGGAGCAGAGCGATGCGGTTGAGGAATCCATAGAAACCCCGCCTGAGAAGGTTTCCGGTGAAACTATCGAAGAGAATAAAACCGAGCAGCCAAAACCTGAGCAGCCGAAATCAGAGCAGGGCGAACAGCGGCATAAGAAATTCAAGCATAAGAGGAGGCGCTTCAGGCGATGAACTCCGGCAGGCGGTTTTATGTTACAACACCCATATATTATGTGAACGATATACCCCATATCGGTCATGCGTATACCACTATTGCGGCGGACATCCTCGCAAGATACAACCGACTTAAAGGCAATGAAGTCTTTTTTCTTACAGGCACTGACGAGCACGGGCAGAAAGTGGATAAGGCTGCAAAGGAAAAGGGCAAGACGCCGAAGGAACATGCCGATATAATGGTCGAGAACTTCAAAGGCCTCTGGAAGAAACTCAATGTATCGAACGACGCATTTATAAGAACCACCGACACAGAGCACATAAAGACAGTGCAGGGGCTTATGCAGATGCTCTTTGACAGAGGAGAGATAGAAAAGAGGAGCTATGCCGGATGGTATTGCGTTCCGGACGAAAGGTTCTGGACAGAGAAAGATCTAATAGAGGGAAACTGTCCGGACTGCGGAAGGCCCGTTGAGCAGATACATGAAGAGAACTATTTTTTCCTTATGTCGAAATATCAGGGAAGGTTGATAGAGTATATCGAGGAGAAAAATCCCGGCTATATACTGCCTGAAACAAGGAAAAATGAAGTCCTCGGTTTTCTTAAAAACAATACACTCGGAGATTTATGTATTTCGAGGCCCAAACAGAGGCTTGCGTGGGGAATACCGCTTCCTTTTGACGACAACTTCGTCACCTATGTCTGGTTCGATGCGCTGGTAAACTATTTTTCGGCCACGCGTTATCTCATCCCTCACGCAGAGAACGCTAAACTCGGAGATTTCTGGTGGCCTGCGAATCATCATATAATCGGCAAGGATATACTCACAACCCATGCGGTTTACTGGTCAACGATGCTTATGGGATTGAACCTGCCGCTGCCTAAAAATATATTCGCTCACGGCTGGTGGACGGTTGACGGCAAAAAGATGTCAAAGTCCATAGGCAATGTTGTTGATCCCAATGAGATGGTTGATAAATACGGCGTTGACGCATTCCGCTATTTTCTTTTCAGGGAAGTGCCGTTCGGGCTCGACGGCGATTTTTCGGAAGACGCTTTAATAAGGCGCATAAACACGGACCTTGCGAATGATTTAGGGAATCTCCTGAGCAGGTTTTTGACAATGGCGGAAAAATATTTTGATGGAAGAATTGAGATTCCAAAAGGCGACACTACAGAGTTAAATGAGTTTGCGAGGATGTGTATTTATGGGATTTTAAATGTTCAAAAACAAGATTTTTGGGATCGTTTGCAGTTTAATTTTATCCTCGAAAATATCTGGGCCATTATCGGAGAAGCGAACAATCATATCGCACAAAAAGAGCCGTGGAAACTCGCAAAGAGCAATCCTGCCGAATTGAAGACAGTTATATTCAATATCTGGAATGCGCTGAGGCTTACGGCATTAGCAATATATCCCTTTATGCCGGAAACATCTGAGAAAATGTGGAAACAACTTGGCCTTAGATCAGTAAAAGAAGAAGCAATATTTGAGTGGGATTGGAAACCGTCTTATGAGATAAAGGTTTCAAAGGGAGAGCAGCTTTTCCCTCGCATAGAGAAAAAAGAAGAAAAACAGAAGATAGAGCAAAAGGAGAAGAAAGTGACAGAGGGCGTTAAAGAACTAATTGCCATAGATGACTTTGCAAAGGTCGAATTAAGGGTAGGGAAGGTTGTAGCCGCCGAGAAGGTCGAGAAGTCCGAAAAGCTTTTAAAGTTGAAGGTGGACATAGGCAGCGAAGAAAGGCAGATAGTCGCGGGCATAGCAAAGGCTTATACGCCTGATGATTTAACCGGCAAAAAAATCGTTGTCGTTACGAATCTAAAGCCCGCAAAGCTCATGGGCATAGAGTCCCACGGCATGCTCCTTGCGGCAACCGATGAAGAAGGTAATATGTCGATCCTTGCCCTCGACAGGGAAGTGAGGCAAGGCGCGAGGGTGAAGTAGGGGGAATTAAGCCCAAAACAATTTCTTGAAAATATACACATTATATGATATGTTTTATGTGTAAGGAGGTAGACTGCTATGCAGACGAGAACAAATATAGTCCTTGACGATGAAGTTATAGAAGAGGCAAAAAAATTAACTTCTTTGAAGACAAAGAAGGAGGTCATTGACTTTGCCTTGAGAGAACTTATAAATCACTTTAAAAGAAAAAAGCTCATCGCTATAAGGCGCAAAGGATTATGGCAGGGCAATCTTTCTGAATTGAGAAGGAAGAGAGTTGGTACTAATTGATACAAGCGCCTTTATCGAATTTCTCAATCACACCGGCTCAACTTTTGACAGGGAAGTAGAACGCCTCATAGTTAATGAAGAAGATGTAGCTATTGCCGATATTATCCTGACCGAAATTCTTCAGGGCATAAGAGATGATAAAGAGCATGAAGATATTAAGACATCGCTTCTGTCTTTTCCTGTATATTCCTTAAAAGACCATAATTCTTATATCGCAGCCGCAGAGCTTTATAGAAAGTGCAGGAAGAAGGGGATTACTTTGAGGTCTACGGTTGATCTGTTGATAGCGCAGATTGCCATTGAGAATGATTTAGCGCTTATGCATAATGATAAGGATTTCGATGATATTGAAAATGTGAGCGATATGAAGGTTTATAAAATATCATAATAATTAGAAGGGGAAGTAAGAGTGACCGATACAAAAGTAAAAGACTGGCCGGAGAACGAGAGGCCGAGGGAGCGGCTCGTTAAATACGGCGCAGAAAGCCTTTCGGACGCGCAACTCCTCGCGATTATCCTGAGAACAGGAAGCGGTGAAAAAGGAGTTATAGGCCTTTCGATGTCGCTTCTTGAAGCATTTAAAACTTTAAGAAACATAGACGCCGCTTCGATATCTGAACTTTCATCGATGAAAGGCCTCGGAACGGCAAAAATAGCGCAGATAAAGGCTGCATTCGAACTCGGCAAGAGATTGATGGGCGAATCCACCGACGGTAAGCCCGTGTTTTCGTCAAGCCATGCGCTTTATTCTTATTTCGCGCCCCGTTTTAAAAATCTAAAAAAAGAGATATTTATATCCGTTTTACTCGACGCGAAGAACAGGCTTTTAAGGGAACATAAGATTTCAGAAGGGACGCTCACAAATTCCCTTATCCATCCGCGAGAGGCATTTAAAGAGGCGGTAAAGGAATCCGCGGCTTCGGTAATATTTGTGCATAACCATCCGAGCGGGGATCCGGAGCCGAGTAAGGATGATATTACGATTACGGAGAGGCTGAAGAATGCCGGGAATATAATAGGCATCCAAGTACTTGACCATGTGATTATAGGCGACGGGAAATATATAAGCCTTAAGGAAAAGGGCGTGTTGTGATAAAATAGCGCATACCACATCTGTCCAAAATAAATTTATGATATACTATGAAAGCAAGGCATACGGCTCAATTTCTGCAGCCAAAGCACGGTTTACCTCAACCCGGCGAGAGTCGAAGCGGAAGCTGGGCGAAACAATTTGAATATAAATATTATAGTCTATTTTATTGATATACACTTGCAATAAGGTAGTTTTTTGGCAAAGAAATTGAACCATATGCCTGCGGACAGATTATTTTAGACAGCAGTGAGCGCATACCTAAGTTGAGCGATCTTATGGATAACAGGTATGCCTCAAAGCCTTTAGTAAGTGTTGGTTGCCGGTTTGTCGAAAGATTACATAGGATTTGCTTAATGAGAGACCACTGTTGTAGATGACGGATATAAGATGAATGTTTTTTACAAGTGCTGTGGACTAAAGGCTTTTCAACACACCTGTTATCCATGTGATGCAGGAGAATCGCTCAAATTAGGTCATATCAATTAAGCAGGAGGACGCAATGATTTCAAGAGCGCTGATTAGTGTATCGGACAAAAAAGGAGTCGTCGATTTCGCGAAGGGATTATCCGCGATGGGGGTTGAGATCTTATCCACGGGAGGCACTGCGAAGGCGCTGAGAGACGCAGGCGTTTCCGTTGTCGAGGTTTCGGACTACACCGGATTCCCCGAGATGCTCGACGGCAGGCTGAAGACCCTGCATCCCAAGATTCACGGCGGGCTGCTTTCGAGGCGCTCCAACCCCAAGGACATGGAAGATATACAGAAGCATGGTATTAAACCCATAGACATGGTAGTTGTTAATCTGTATCCCTTCGAGGAGACTATTTCAAAGCCGAATGTAACTTTTGAAGACGCCATAGAAAATATCGATATCGGCGGTCCTACAATGCTGAGGGCGGCATCTAAGAATTTTCAGGACGTGGCCGTAGTCGTCGATCCGGAAGACTATGCAAAGATAATAGACGAAATGAAATCGTCAAAAGGAGAACTCGGCAAAGAAACAAAGCTCAGCCTTGCTAAAAAGGTGTTCGCGCATACCGCACGATATGACACGCTCATTGCCGACTATTTAACCGGGGTGACGGAAAAGGAGCAGTCCTTTCCCGAATATTTTACGACATCTTTAAAGAGGGTCTCTGTTTTGAGATACGGTGAAAACCCTCAGCAGAAGGCCGCTATATACAAGGAAAGGACAAGCGGCCTTTCGCTTCCGGACGCTAAGGTGCTTCAGGGAAAGGAAATGTCGTTCAATAATTACCTCGATACCCATTCCGCGCTTATGCTTGCTCTCGAATTCGACAAGAAGGTGTGCGCCATCATAAAACACAATAATCCGTGCGGCGTCGCTATAGGAGATACCGCTGCGGAGGCGTATAAAAAGGCGGAAAAGGCGGACCCTGTTTCCGCCTTCGGCGGCGTTGTCGCATTTAACACGGCGGTAGACGGTGAAGCTGCTAAGGCGATGATAGACCTGTTCCTTGAAGTGGTGATAGCGCCTTCTTTTACAAAAGAGGCGATGGAAATATTCTCAAAGAAGCCCAATGTGCGGCTTTTGGAGTTCCCTGATATGGTTTCAAAGAAAAAGGCGGGCTCGTGGGATATGAAGAGGATTGCCGGCGGAATGCTCCTTCAGGGATGGGATTATTCGGATGAAGACATTATGTCGATGAAGGCGATCACGAAACGGCAGCCCACAAAGGACGAGCTTGAGGCGCTTTCCTTCGCATGGAAGGTCTGCAAGCATGTAAAGTCCAATGCCGTCGTATACGCGTTCAAAGACAGGGCAGCGGGCATAGGCATCGGACAGACCAAGAGGGTTTATACGGCCAAGATAGGAGCGATGAACGCGGGAGAGCCGATTCAAGGCTCGGTTGCGGCCTCGGACGGATTTTTTCCGTTCAGGGACGGTATAGATGTCCTCCATGAAATGGGCGTTACCGCGGTTGTACAGCCCGGAGGCTCTGTAAAAGATCAGGAGATTATACAGGCGGCGGACGAGCACAACATGGCGATGATTCTTACAGGCACGAGGCATTTCAGACACTGATGAGATCCTTCAGAGAAATAAAGCTGCATTACAACTTTACCGTAGAGGATGAGAAGAGGCTCGTCTCTCTGAAGATCCTCATGGATGAGCATGCGGGTGAGGCTATGGATGCCCTTCATTCATGGATACTGCAGACAAAGCAGGCGGCAGCCTTTTTTACCGATGAACGCAGGAAAAAACATATATTCGGGGCGCAGAAGATATGGTTTGCAGATCTTTTCTCAGGAAGTTACGACAATAAGTATTACGAAAAACTGATAAGGATAGGACAGAGGCATATGAGGGTGAATGTGGATGCCCATTATATGAACCGCTCGGTTAATATCATAAGAAATTTCTGTATCAATCTCCTTAACTCCCATATAGAAGATGCCGATGAGCGGGCGCGGCTGCTGATTTCCATAGAAAAGGTACTCGATATAAACCTCGATATAATCACGTCTTCTTACATCGAGGAGGAGTTGAGGACTTATTCTCCCGCTTACAGGGTGAAGAACGCATTGATAAGCTTTTCGGAGCGTTTTTCCCAGTCCATGAATCTTATCCTTATTCTTGCGCTGATAGGGCTGACGCTCGGTGTTGTCGGTCTGGTTGTCTACGATGTGCGGAACCTTGTTACAGGCAACCTTGAGCATGGAATAATATCAGCCCTCGGCTCGGTGCTGATTTTGTGGGTAATGATAGAACTTATGAATACCGAAATAGCGCATCTTAAAGGCGGAAAGTTTCATATCAGCGTTTTTATAGGGGTTGCGCTTGTAACTATCATAAGGGAGACTATGATTGCCACGCTGAAGCATGAAAAGTCCGAGACTATATACTATCTCATAGCGGCGATACTCGTTATAGGTCTGGTTTACTGGATGGTTAAAAAAACAGAGGAGAAAGGATAATGAAGGTTTTGGTTGTAGGCAGCGGAGGAAGGGAGCATGCGATTGTGTGGAAACTCTCGCAGTCCAGGCTTGTCGATAAGATTTACTGCACTCCCGGCAATGCGGGAATATCCGGAATGGCCGAATGCATAGATGTGGACTCTTCGGACTTCAGCGCTTTGGTGGATTTTGTCAGATACGAATGGGTAGACCTCACGATTGTCGGGCCTGAAGACCCGCTTTCGAGGGGGATAGTAGATGCCTTTGAAAAGGAGGGCAGGAGGATTATCGGGCCTTCAAAGGCTGCGGCGCAGCTCGAGTCGAGCAAGGTTTTTTCTAAGGAGTTCATGAAGAGGCACCGCATACCGACCGCGGAATATAAAGTTTTCAGTTCGTATATCCATGCCGAGGATCATGTGCGGATGAAGGGAGCGCCCATCGTGATTAAGGCCGACGGCCTCGCCGCAGGCAAGGGGGTTATTGTCGCCTCAACAGTGGATGAAGCCACAGATGCATTGCGGTTTATTATGAAAGACAGGGCTTTCGGAGATGCCGGGAATAAGGTAATAGTTGAAGACTGTCTTAATGGAGAAGAGGCGTCTTTTATGGTCTTTACCGACGGCAAGACCATTGTGCCGATGGTAAGTTCTCAGGATCACAAACGTGTTTTTGACGAAGACAAGGGACCGAACACCGGCGGCATGGGCGCGTACAGCCCGGCGCCTGTCATTACAAAGGAAATAGAATCCGTAGTGATGGAAACGATAATGAGGCCGACGATCGACGGGCTTAAAAGCGAAGGGATAAAATATAAAGGGATTTTATACGCGGGGCTGATGATCGACAACGGCAAACCGTCAGTCCTTGAATTTAACTGCAGGCTCGGCGACCCTGAAACGCAACCCATCCTTGCAAGGCTCGATACGGATCTGATGGATATTTCCATGGCGATAACCGATGAAAAGCTGTCGGACATAGAGATTAAGTGGAAGGAAGACGCATCGGTATGCGTTGTTTTAGCATCGGGCGGGTATCCGGGGAAATACGAGAAGGGGAAGATTATCTCCGGATTGGATAATGCCGGGAAGACGGACGATGTAGTTGTCTTTCATGCAGGTACTGCCTTCAATAACAATGAAATAGTCACAAACGGCGGAAGGGTGCTGGGCGTTACCGCGTTGGGCGGAGATATAAAGGCTGCGAAAGAAAAGGCGTACGAGGCGATAAGCAAGATACATTTCGACGGAATGCATTACAGAAAAGACATTGCGGACAGGGCGCTGAACAGACGGTGAAAGTTCACTTAGATTGTTTCCCGTGCTTTTTTAAGCAGACCTTGATCGCCGTGCGTCTCGGCACGAGGGACGGTTCGCTTCAGGCGGAGGTAATAAAAGGCGTGCTCGATGAGATCAAGGCAACCGATATGTCGCAGCCGCCGGCGTATTCCACCACGTTCTTGCACAGGAAAATAAGGCATTTGCTCGGCAAAGACCCGTTCAAGGAGATAAAATCCGAATACAATCAGATAGCGCTGGGGCTTTATCCAGAACTGAAAAAAACGGTCGAAAACAGCAAAGATCCCTTATGGACTGCGGCGAGGCTTGCCATTGCGGGTAATGTCATAGATTTCGGCATATTCACGTCGGTGGATATTATCGGGACCATAGAAAAGGCATTGCATAACCCTCTTACCGTGGACGCTTACGCGTCTTTCAAAGACGCGTCGGATGAAAGCCCGGAAATGCTTTACCTGCTGGATAACGCAGGCGAAATCGTATTCGACAGGCTTCTTATAGAGGTCTTGACCGGCATGGGTAAAAAGGTCACGGCAGTTGTAAAAGGAGAGCCGGTATTGAACGATTCCACTATGGACGATGCTCGGGAAGTCGGGCTTACGGAGGTCTGCGAAGTAATCGATAACGGCTCCGACTGCATCGGGACGATATTAGAATTTACTCCTCCGGAATTCAACAGGATATTCGAAAGCTCCGGTTTTATAATAAGCAAGGGACAGGGGAATTTCGAGACGCTGTGGGATACGGGGTCTGCCGACGGCAAAGAGGTATTCTTTCTTTTCCAGTCGAAGTGCGATGTGGTCTCAAAGGAACTCGGGGCGTCAAAGGGCTCCATGCTTTTGATAAAGGCATAAGGGTGATATGCGTCAGCCTAAGGGAATTATAAAAGCTTATTAACCAATAAAAAACCTTAAAGAGCCCAAACCTTGACATTTAACTGTTTTTAAATTATCATAGCTGTTAATTTTATTAGAGGAGGCGTCCCGTGGAAGCACCTACTATTTTGCACGCAGTACTACCGAATATACCACCTTATGTTTCATATTCATGGCTTGCGATGGGCATTTTAATAGGCGCCGCCCTTGTCGTAAGAAATAAGCTGAGCCTCGTTCCGTCAGGACTCCAGAACGTAATGGAGACATTTGCGGATTTATTCCTGAACCTTACCAATTCCAATATAGGCCATCACTGGGGAGAAAAGTTCTATCCCCTTATAGGCACAATCGGTCTTTATATCCTGACATGTAATTTTATGGGACTGATACCAGGATTCGATGCGCCCACGAGCAATATCAACACGACAGCATCGATAGCCGTGCCAGTGTTTTTTATATATCAGTATTACGGGATAAAGGTTCACGGCATAAAATATATAAACCACTTTTTAGGACCGATCAGATCCATATATGCGCTTCCGTTGATGATCATGATGTTCTTCATCGAACTCATCGGCCATCTCGTGAGGCCAATTACCCTGTCTGTCAGGCTTTTCGGCAACATGATGGCTAAGCATATGATCTTGATTATTCTCGGCATTTTGGCGCCGGTCATAGTGCCTGTTGCCATTTTAGGACTCGGCGTGCTGGTAAGTATTATTCAGGCCTATGTCTTCGCCTTGCTGGCTACATTATATATTGCCGGTGCGGTAGAAGAGGGACATTAAAATATTTTTAAGAAAGGAGGAAAAACGCTATGAAGAAGATACTCGCACTTACTGTGCTAACACTTGTCGCACTTGCGCTGCTTGCACCGATCGCCTTTGCTGAAGAGGCCAAGGCTGTTGCAAACGACGCAAAACTCAGCTACTACGGAATGGCTGTTTTGGGTTCAGGCCTTGCAATCGGTCTTGCAGCGCTCGGAACCGGAATCGGTCAAGGTATAGGCTTGAGGGGTGCAACAGAAGGTGTTGCAAGGAATCCGGGAGCATCGGGCAAGATCACAACAACTCTTATCATCGGTCTTGCGATGATCGAGTCTCTTGCTATTTATGCCCTTGTTGTTGTTCTTATAGTGCTTTTTGCAAATCCTTTCAAACTTTAATTTTTTCACCATTCATAAGAAAGGGACGGGGACTCCGAACGGAGTCCCCGTTTTTATTCGGCAGATAAAGTGAAGGACAAGGTATTGCCGCTCATTCTCGAAAGGCATCCGGCCTTTCTCCGAGGCTACGCCAGCCCGCTTAGACATCCTTGTCACGCTTGGGCTGTCGAAGCCGCTCTAATACCTTGCCCTTCACTTTTAGCATTAATTTTTCTGTCTGAAATACGATGACTTGTATTTTTCGGGCTGGAACGACGCGAGCCTTACTATTTTGCCATGATGAAAGTGATCGAATGTGCCCGCGCAGACGACTTTTTTCTTCATGTATTAAATGATACCAGAACGCTCAATCCTTGACAATCCTTGCGTTGAGATGGTATTTTTACTAAGTTGTAAATGAGTAGCGGATTTTTGAGTTGTTGAAGTTCAATTTTTTTACCCTTTACGCATTACCCGTTACGCATCACGATATTCACGGGGCTGTAGCTCAGTTGGGAGAGCGCTTGAATGGCATTCAAGAGGTCGACGGTTCGATCCCGTTCAGCTCCACTTAAAAAATCCTTTTTAATCTCAAGCCCTTTGCTTGCCATTAAAATTCTCTCCATTTACGCATTTACCGCCTGATTGTATAGTTTTTGTATAGTAGACTTTCCGTTGATAGTGTTATCAAGGATGTCAACCGCCTTAACCTTATGGGAAGGTGCAAGGTGAGCATACCTTAAAGTCATGGTCAGGGTCTTATGCCCTAACAGTTCTTTGACTGTGGTTATGTCCACGCCTGCCATGACAAGATGACTTGCAAAGGTATGTCGCAGGTCATGGAAGTGGAAGTCATTAATCCCTGCTCTCCGGCAAGCTGTATTAAAGCTCCGTTTTACATCCTGATAAGGCTTACCAGTGGCATTATCGTAAAAGACATAGGAAATATCAAGCCTTCTGGTAATACCCTGTAAAACGCCTCTCAGGGTTTCATTGATAGGGATTTCCCTTCTCTCTCCGTTCTTGGTGATGTCCAATAAAATAAAGCCATGTTTCAGATCAACATTATCCCATTTGAGAGATAATAACTCTCCTTTCCTGCATCCTGTATTCAAGGCAGTAATGACAATCGCCTTTGTATTGCCCTGACAAATATTGATAAGGCTTTGACATTCCTCTTTTGAGAGATACCTTTACCGGCAGCCGATCTGTTTAAATTGTCCCTTTGAGGAATGGCATTCAAGAGGTCGACGGTTCGATCCTCTACGAGTCATAGACCGTTCAGCTCCACTTAAAAAATCCTTTTGAATCTCAATATCTTTGCCTGCCGTTAAAATTCTCTCCCTCTACCCTTGATAACCTGAAAAACATCTAACGCCCGGAGAACCCGCCGCCCGACAACAGCGATAACCTGAGATGTGCCAGAAAAGGTTGATGAGAAGCAAGCTAAGGGCAGGTGGGTTGAATGACTTATGGGGTGTCATGGGTGGAGATAGAGGTTACTTGAGAATAAGAAAGAAAACTTCATCAGGTTTTGTTTTATGTTTTATTGTTAGAAGAGTTCGCTCAAATCTCCATTCTTTTTCTAAACCAAACCGATTAATAGCGTCACGGAAATCTTTAGAAATGTATAGCACATTTGCCTCTTTTACATTCATTAGCCGCGAACAATAATTAATGCCGTCTCCAATAAAATTTACTTGATGATTAAGGTCTATCACTTTATATACAGATCCGGAATTTAATGCATACCGGAGAAGTGGCTGCCCTAATATATTTGTTGAGCTAATCCTGTTCTGTAACTGAAGGCAGAAGTTTAATGCATCATGCTCACTACCATTATAAAACACGATAAAACACCCGTCACCGGTTTGGATAGTATGGGCAGAGAGTTTAAACTCTTCTATCAATTTCCTGATATGAATTTGCAGCGTGATATATTTAAGTACCTGCTCGTGGTTGTCATAAGTTGAGAAACGATGTATATCTACTCCCAAAATAACATTGTGCTGAATCCAGCAATCAACGATTGAAGGGATAAAGGATGCCTTATCGAATTTCTTAGCTGATAAGAAATTTAATATGGAATGGTCAACATCTCGACCTTCGCCTAATATGCCCTTAGCCTCGCTTATATTGATAAATCCGGCAAATTTGTCTTTACTCTGTTTGATGGTAATTGGAGTTTCGCCATTAACGCTCACCTCAAGGACGGTAAGCAGATAAGTGTTTGAGCCTCTGTGGGAGACACCTTGTCCAAGAACCTTCACTTCGCGTATTTGAATGCCGGAGACTTTTTGTAGAATCTGCTTTTCAAACGACGTCTCGCCAGACAGATCAGGTGTCGTTAAACACAATATGCCATGCCCTTGCGTCAATCTTCGCTTTTTATTGCTTTTGGTTTTAGCCCTGTCAAAGACGGCAATTCTATTCTGTTCGCTATCGATAAAAAGGAAGGCTATCTGAAAAATGAAATATCCATCATGAGGTTCGCTCGTT
>JACREW010000028.1 GCA_016212685.1 Nitrospirota bacterium | reverse complement strand
TAACAAGATTAGGGTTATGCAGAGACGGGCGTATGGGTTACGTGATGAGGAGTATCTGAGGCTGAAAATACTGACTTGTATGTTGCCGGAGATATAGGAAAGTGCTCAAAACTACCCACACGATTACGCGAAGACCCTTTTTTATTACAAGGGGACTAATATAGAAGAAAAAATGAAAAGGCTAAATCTGATTTAAATAGAGAAGACAATGGACAAATGGACAAAAATAATGAACTAAATATGTTAGCGCTGAATGTAGCAGTAGAAGCAGTAAGGGCTGGAGAACAGGTGCGTTAATCGGCATTGATTTTTATGAAATGCGGTGCTACCCTATAATTAGGGGGTGAGCTTATGGCTATCGATACGAGTTTTTCCACGAGGGCGATAGAGGCATATAACATGCAATTATCAAAGTCCCTCGAGCGTCTTTCTACAGGCCGCAAGATAAATAGGGCATCCGACAATCCCGCCGGACTTGCTATAGTTGAAAAACTGAGCGCGCAACTTAAGGGCATCGAACAGGCCGAGCGGAATATCCGGCAGGGCATGGGCATGCTCCAGGTTGCCGAGGGCGGCATATCAACAATAGGAGAAGCTCTTGGAAGGATGAGGGAGCTTGCTGTGCAGGCCGCAAGCGGCGAATGGACCGCCGAAGACCGGGCTGTATTGAATCAGGAATTTCAGGGATTAAGGACAGAGATAGGCAGGATTTCAGAAACTACGGAGTACAATCAGCAGAGGCTCTTGGAAGGAAGCGCAACAACGAACATTCAGGCAGGTCCCAATGCGCTGGGAATCTCTACCGCCGACATAAGCACTCAGGAGCAGGCGGAGTCAGCCTTATCGTCTATAGATACCGCAATAGAGCGTCTTTCTCGGGAACAGGCAAAAGTAGGCGCAGCGGAGAACAGGTTTAGCCTGGCAGCAGAATCGTTGAGCGTAGCCGGAGAGAATACCGCAAGCTCAATTTCCGTAATGGCCGATACGGATTATGCATTAGAGGCGTCGGCAGCCATAAGGAACAGGATCCTTCTTCAGTCTTCGGTTTCCTCGCTTTTAAAGGCGAACACGGAAAAAGGCAGGATAATCAACCTGATGGGTTGAAAACTGTTTTGACATCTATTCCGATCTAATTTTATTTCAACTACCCTTGCAATTTTAATCTGTCTATAATCTATTATACTACAGAGATTATATGAACGATTTAAAAGATATGATAAAACAAGGCAGTGCACTTTTTAAAGAAGGCAAACTCGACAGGGCTGAAAAAGTCTTTGCGGATGTTCTGTCTCGCGAGCCCGACGAAATCCATGCCCTTAAGTACATGGGTATCATCAATCTGAAACTTGGCGATAAAGTAAGCGCAAAAGATTATTTTCTGAGAATAACAACTCTTAAAGATGACGCCGATGCCTATTATCTCCTCGGAGAGATTTATAATGAAAATAATGAATTCGAGAAAGCACTCGCATTTCACAAAAAAGCGCTTTTAACGGACTCTTTAAAGGCCGACATTAGCAGCAAAAAATTTCCATTTAAGGATAATTATGACGAAACGGTAATTAACTGCATGCTATGCGGCTCTGATAATTATAAAACCGCATGGGTGGGCAACCAATCGTCGATGGCTTTGAATTACGGAGTTATAAATCCTCTCAGGACATGGGTGAAATGTTCGGAGTGCGGCTTTATTTTCGCCAATCCGTGTCCTACGGAAAAAGCCCTTAACCTCTGGTGGCATCATTACAGCGTTCCTAAAAAAGACATGCGTTCGTGGAAATATTTCAGCAGCGAGGCCGTAATAACCAAAAACATAGAAGTTGCGGCATCCCGTATTAAAACAATACAAAAGTATTGCGGTAGAGGTAAATTATTTGAAATAGGCGCAAGTGTCGGCATTTTTCTTGCAACAGCAATAGAGGTTGGATGGGATGCAGCCGGAATCGAACTTATGGAAAACGCCGTAGAGGCGGCAAAGAGTTTTGGAATTGAGATATTATGCGGAGATTTTCTGAAAAGCGATTTGGGTAAAGGAGACTTCGATGCGATTGCAATGTGGGAGGTTGTTGAGCACACCATCGATCCGAAGGCATTCCTGTTGAAAGCTAATGATATGTTAAAGAGCGGGGGCATTATTGCGCTTTCTACGCCAAATCCGGAAAGTGCTTTTGTTAGGTTCAAGGGCAAGGCATGGGATTTATGGAAAGAGCCGACTCATGCGCACTATTTTACTCCGGTAACTATGAAACGACTCTTCTTAGAAACAGGCTTTGAGTTGCTGGAATATACCCAAAGCCCCTCACATCCATGGTGCATGGATGTGTATGGGAGAAAGATTTAATAAATGACACAACAGACATATAAAATCGCAGTTTTATCGGTAGGGCAAGAGGTTTCTGACAATAGGTATTCTTTTTTAAAAGCACTTTTCATGCTCGGAAATAAAATACGGAAGATTGGCGTTTACAATGAAGCTGCGATGGAGAACCTCATAGAGTATAACCCCGATTTTATGATGGTATTCTGCATGGATTATAAAAAAATGTATGCTGATGGGAAAGATTCTTTTCTGTCATGCTTCCCCTATGCAACAATTTGGGACTCCAACCCGCTTGGGGCATTGTGTTTCCTCAAAAATCACAAGGAGAATCATATTTCTCTTTTAATGATAGACAGCAAAGTTGTAACCGATCTCAAATCGCTCGGCTTTGAGCAAGCTGTTTATTTTCCATATTATTATGCTGATCAGGAAATCTTTAAACCTTTGTCACCGACTGAACAATACAGTCACGATGTCTCCTTTGCAGGACGATTTTTCAATCCCCTGAAAATATCTACAATCTTTACCGGTACTGTCGAATGGTCGGATGGCATGAAGCTGTTAAGAAAGGAATTTAATGAGAAACGGATGGAAGAGAATTGGTATGTAGACGTGTTTGAATATCTGAATGGGAAAATGGATATATGGGGCAGGGAATGCGAGGAGCTATCGTATTACTTGATGTTTCTGCAGAAGTTTATAGAAAGAATACAGCTTTTTAAAACCATTTCCTCTGCCGGCATTGCCCTGCATGTTTATGGAAAGGAAAATGCTTCTCATTTCGATGATGAGTTTAATAAAATGTTAAGAGTCGCATGCTCCCATGTCTATTTTCATGATACCATCGACAAACACACAGAACTCCCTAAGCTCTATAATTCCACGAAGATCAACCCTTGCTGCACGCAGTTTCCGAGGGCATGTCATGAGAGGGTATTTCAGACCGCAGCATGCGGCGCATTCATTTTGCATGAATATAAAGAAGACGTGCCGGATCTCTTTGAACCAGGCAAAGAGATAATAATGTATAAAAGCCTTGATGAGTTGCCTGATTTGATAAAATACTATTTAAAGCATGAGGATGAAAGAAACAAATAGCAACAAATGCAAGGAAACGCTTCCTTTCCGAACATACCCCATTGCACAGGGCTAAGAGGTTTATGGAGATTGTCGGAGAAAAGCTTGAGATGTATAAAAACACAGCGCGATAGGAAATCTTTGCCTATTCAGAAAAAAATTCCCGTTTAAGAAGCTTCGATTAACCTTCAATAAACCGTTTCCCCTTTGATTTCCGGCTTTTATTTGTCAAATCAGCATTGGCATGACTATTGCTTTTAAATTTAAAGCTAAAATTAAAGTTTATTGTTAGATTTGCCGATAAAAGTTTAAGCGAATATGGACAGCAAAATTAATAATGATACCGGTCAAAGGCTCTACACAATCAAAGAAGTCAGCAAACTGACCGATGTTCCAGAATATACACTGAGGTTCTGGGAAAAGGTTTTTAAGGGGCATATCAGTCCTGTCAGGACCAGCGGAGGCCACAGGAGATACGACATAGAAACGGTAGAAACGATAAAAAATGTGAAGGTTTTTGTCTATGAGAAGGGCTATACGCTCGCAGGCGCCTTGAATGAAATAAGGGCGCAGAAGAAGACTGTTAAAAGTTTTGCAAACAAGGTAGATGTTGAAATGCTTGTTGACGAGATAGCCGAAATCCTTAAAAACAGGTTGTTACAGAATGTCTGATACAAAACAAACGGAGGCCGGATAGCATGAGAATGACCGCCTTTAAAGAAATAAACGGCATCAAATCAAAAATTAAACATCACGGACTGGATTACGACTACTGGTCGTACCGCATGAAATGGAGGCTTGCCCCGAGAGTCCATTTCGTTACAAGATTCCCCACACATCTCGACATAGAGTTGACCAACGCATGCAATCTGAGATGCGTGATGTGTCCTCATGGTTTTCCAACGCCCGAATTCAAAAAGACCCTCGGGTTTATGGATGAAAAGCTCCTGATAAACCTCATCGATGAGGGGGCTGAAAAAGGGTTATGTTCCATAAAGTTTAACTGGAGGGGAGAGGCGCTCCTCCACAAGAAATTAGCGGCAAAGGCCGTCAGCTATGCAAAGTCTAAGGGGATAGTGGAAGTCGCCCTCAACACCAACGGCCTGCTCCTCGATGAGGAGATGTCGGCGGCCCTGATAGAATCGGGTCTTGATCTCATAATATTCTCCATCGACGGCAATTCAAAGGCGACATACGAACAGGTGAGAAAGGGCGGGGATTTCGACCGGATGCTTTCGAACGTATATGGTTTTTTAAAAATGCGGGAAGAAAAGAAAAGGACACGCGACATGCAGGTTCGCGTTCAGATGGTAAAAATGGACCACAATATTCATGAAGTGCAGGATTTCTTAAATAGATGGCGTCCTCTGGTCGATTCCATCAGTTTTCAGGATTACACGAACAGGGGCGAGCAAGACGAAAGATTAAAGGGCAGCCATGTCAGTACAGGCAGGCTCCCCTGCCCGCAGATATGGCAGCGCATGGTTGTCGCGTGGGATGGGAAGGTTATCATGTGCTGCAGGGATTGGGACTCCAAAAATCTGCTCGGCATAATAGATTACGACAGCGGCAAAAATGTGGAATATTTCTGGCACGGCGAAGAACTGAAACGCATAAGGAAGTTCCACCTCGAAAAGCGTCTTAACGAAGTCGCTGCATGCAAAGACTGTCAGTACAAGGAAAGTTATAACTGGAAAAGGAACGGTAATAAAGCATAGGAGGGCTGCATATGTATGAAATTGATGTGAACAAAAATTACGAACTCGTAAAGAAAAGCGGCGCGAAACAGAAGACGGTTATCCGGGTCGGAAATGTCGAAATCGGCGGCGACGGGTTCACGGTAATGGCAGGACCCTGTACTGTCGAGAGTCTCGAACAGATAGTCGAAATAGCGAAAGAGGCAAAAAAAGCCGGGGCGCATCTGCTGAGGGGCGGCGCATTCAAGCCCTGCACATTCCCTTACAGGTTTATGGGGCACGGCGAAGATGGGCTGAAAATGTTAGCCGAGGCAAGGTCGCAAACCGGTCTCCCTATCGTAACCGAAGTAATGGAACCGTCGGATGTCGATGTGGTTTGTAAATATGCGGATATTCTTCAGATAGGCATGAGAAACATGCAGAATTACCGCCTGCTCCACGCGGTGAGTAAAACGGACAAACCGGTTCTGCTTAAAAGAGGAAGCTGGGCAAAGCTCGATGAATGGCTCGGCGCTGCCGAATATATCGCAGCCGGCGGCAATGAGAAGATCATTCTCTGCGAAAGGGGGATAGTCTCCTTTGAAGACCATACGAGATGGACATTATCCCTTTCGGTTGTGCCGGCGCTGAAAGAAATAACGCACCTTCCAATTATCGTAGACCCGAGCCACGGCACCGGAAGAAGAAATTTTATTATTGCGATGGCTAAGGCGGGGGCGGCAGCCGGCGCCGACGGACTTATGATAGAGGTGCATCCGGTTCCGGATAAATCATTCAGCGACGCTATACAGACACTGGGCTATGAGGATTTCAACAGGCTCATGAGGGACTTAGCGCCTGTTGTGAAGGCGGTCGGGAGGAATATATGAAAACCGGACTTGCTCCCATAGCATTGTGCGGCAATCAATCCCCGTCTATCGGGCATTGCTACATTATCGCGGGGATCGGCACCAATCATAACGGCGATATAAATCACGCCAAACGGTTGATCGATTTTGCCGTGCAAAGCGGCTGCAACGCCGTTAAGTTCCACAAGAGGGATGCAGATTGCACCTCGGTAAAGACATATCTCGACAGGCCGACCCCCAGGCATCAGTTTTTGGGCAGGACTTACAGGGAAGTTCTCGAAAGGGTTGACCTTTCAAAGGCTGAATTCAGGGACCTGCGCGCATACTGCAAGGGCAGAATAGATTTTATCGTATCGCCTTTCGATATTCCGTCCCTGCATTTCATCGACGACCTCGATGCCGACGCGATTGCGGTAGAGGCCGTCTGCACGAACAATGTTTTTTTGTTGAAGGAAGTTGCGAATAGAAAATCGAGGGTGATGGTATCCATAGGCCTTTGCACCGAAGACGAAATAGAGGATATCGTAGACGCCCTTGCAGACAATGATCTGACATTAATTCACAGCATACATATGACTCCTTTTGAGGCGAATATATCGTATCTTAAAGTGCTGAGATGGCTGGAGCAATTCGGCAAAAAAATCGGTTACAGCGACAATGAAGCCGGATCTTCCATGGCGCTTTCCGCAATAGCATTCGGGGCGTCCGTAATAGACAAGTCGCTGACCTTCGACAACAACCTGTCTCTTTCCGACAGCGCGATCGGACTTACCCCGGTAGAGTTCTCGAAATTCGTAAAACTTGTGAGGGACGCCGAGAACGAGTCCATATCCGATATACGGAGAAAGGCGATAGCCGGACAAAGGGAGATTTACGATAATGAACAGGTCTCGATAGTCGCAAAGAAAAGGATAAACAAAGGCGAGACCATTATGGAGGACATGCTCGCATTCAGGTCGCCGTTCAGGGGGTTAAGTCCGCGGTGCGTTCCTCTTGTAGTAGGGAAAAAAGCCGTTTATGACGTAGAAGAGGACGAATTCATAACTACGGAGGTGGTTGAGCTATGATATCCGTAATAGTAAGGACAAAGAACGAGGAGAAGTGGATAGACAGATGCATAAAAGGCATCCTGATGCAGAACATAAAAGATGTAGAAATCATCGTTGTCGATAACGCGTCTACCGACCGTACCCTTGAAATAGTCGGCAATTATAACTGCAAGGTAGTGTCAATATCCGACAAAGAGTTCACCTTCGGCAGGTCGTTGAATGTAGGTATCAACGAGGCGGAGGGTAAATACATAGCCATAATATCCGGTCATTGCATCCCTGCCAATGACAGATGGCTGTATAGGCTGTGGAGGAACTTTCATGACGAAAACGTAGCAGGAGTATACGGCAAACAGGAACCCCTGCGCGATTCCAGCAGTCTCGACAAAAGAGATCTTCTCACGGTATTCGGATTCGAAAGGCGCGTGCAGGAAAAAGACTACTTCTTCCACAACGCAAACTCCATGATACGAAAAGGACTCTGGACAATTATTCCTTTTGACGAAGAACTGTCGGGCGTGGAGGACAGGGATTGGGCCAAAAAGGTCATCGAAATGGGATACAAAATCGTATACGATCCCTACGCGTCGGTCTACCATCACCACGGGTTGCACCACAGCAGCGATGTTAAACGGGCAGACAGGGTCGTAAAAGTCATCGAATTGATCAACAACGGAAAATCTAAAATTCCAACAGGGAGGTGGAACGATAATGAAGAAAAATATAGTAGCTATCATACCGGCGCGTGGAGGGTCTAAAGGACTTCCGGGTAAGCATCTTAAGCCGCTGCTCGGCAAACCCCTCATCGCCTATACTATAGATGCCGCGAAGCAGTGCGCGCTTATCGACAGGGTTATCGTAACGACCGACGACGAAAGGATCGCGGAAGTTGCGAAAAAATACGGCGCGGAGGTTCCGTTTATAAGGGACGCTGAACTCGCAGGCGATTATGTCCCGATAGAGCCTGTATTGAAGCATGCAGTTGAATGGCTTGAGAACAACGAGAACTATAAAACGGATATTGTAGTTTATCTTCAAAGCACCGATGTGTTCAGGAAAAAACGCATGATAGAAGAGGTAATAACAAGGCTTTTGGAGAGGGATGATCTCGACTCGGCATTTGTCGCGTATACGACGCATAAGAATTTCTGGAGGAAAACGGACGGGAAATATGTGCGTCTTGCGCCCGATATAAACTACGGGCCGCGGCAGAAAAAAGAGCCTCTTTACAGGGAAGACACAGGGCTTGCGTGCGCCACGAGGGCGTCCGTAGTAAAAGAGGGGAAAAGGCTCGGCGCAAACGTCGACATAATCCCGAATTACGACGACGCTTCCTCCGTCGATATTCATGAAGAATTCGACCTCTGGCTGGCTGAAAAAATCCTGAGCGAAGGCAGGAGGACGATTAATGACTGACAGGAATATTATAGCGATTATCCCCGTTAAGGGCGACGACTTCAATAAACACGGAGATATCATGCTCGGCAAAAAACCGCTCGCGGCTTATACCATAGATGCTGCGCGGGAGTCGGAATATATAAAAAGGGTCATTGTGACCACGGACGACGAAAGAGTCGCGGAATTCGTAAGAGGGCTGGGGGCCGAAGCGCCTTTCATAAGGCCGCCCGAACTCGGCATGAAAGGGGTCTCTCTCGAGTCCGTTCTGAAACACTGCATTGAATGGCTCGAAAACGTAGACGGTTATAAGGTCGATATTGTCGTATTGCTTGAAATAACCCATCCTTTCAGGTCTCCGGGCATTATAGACAAGGTTATAGATGTGCTTATAGAAGACGATCTCGACTCCGTATTCGTGGCGAGCGAAGAAAAGCACGACTTCTGGATGTATGACGAAAACGGAAAGCTGGTTCGCGTAGGAAGTAAAGAGTATCTTCCGAGGCAGTCGAAGCCCCCGCTTTACAGGGAAATGGGAGGCGTCGTCTGCGTAACAAAAGCGGAATTCATCAGGGAAGGCAAACGGCTGGGGCAGAAGATAGGCCTGATACCCGTTAGGGACTTATCCGCGTTCATAGACACGCATGACGAAATGGGAATTTATATAGCTAAAAAGTTGGTTGAGGAGAGTTGAGCCGTGATAGCCGTCGATAAATGCATAGTATGCGATTCGGATAAACAGTTGCCTTTTGCTACATTGAAGGAGGACAAATACTATAAACGTATTTCTATGCGGACAGACTATGATGTTCAATATGTAATATGCAATGACTGCGGTCTTGTCTATCAGAATCCCGTATTGGATGAAAGCGAAATGAGTGAGCTTTACTCTGAAAAATATAGGCCCAAATTGGATGTAAATTTTTTTGAAAAACAGGCGACTTTTTTTGGGGAAAAACTTTATTCATGGATAACAAAACGGATTTCTCTAAATGGCGACAAGAGCGTGTTGGACATCGGCTGCGGAGCTGGAACGATGCTTATTCCATTCAAAGAAAACGGCTGGAATGCCTGCGGCATAGAACCCACAAAAAATATATCTGAATTTGGGAGGGAACATTTCGGAGTAAATATAACGACCGGTTATTATGATAAAAACGCGTATCCAGGCAAAAAGTTCAAATTGATTGTCTCTTCTCATGTTCTGGAACACGTTTTATATCCTGAAAAAGTTCTGCATGACATAAAAAACAATATGAATGAAGAAAGTTATCTCTTTATTGGCACGCCAAATATTACCTTGCCGATGGTTCCTTACATACTTGGTGGAGACCATGTAAGACTTTTTTCGAATAGGACGTTATCTATTTATTTAAGAAAACTCGGCTTTGATATAGTGTCTATGGACAACTGGGTGCCGAGAGGTATCAGGGCAATTGTCAGAAAACAAAATCAATCTCTCAAGGACAATGCCCCTAAAGCATTTGATGATTACAAGGCAATTAAGGGTCTATATAAGACAGTTTCGCTTCTAAAGAACAAGGAGGGAATCGAAGGTTTTACGCAATTTTCAGATAGGGTAATAATAAGAAACAATCTGCTTATTAATAAGCTGTGCAAGTACATGGAAAATAGCGGCATTCGCTTAGTAAAAAATAACGGGAAGCCGGTAAATGCAATAATTACAAGTGATGATAGCAATAGAAAACTTCTTTATAGATGCAAAGATCCTATGAGTGTCGCTATCGATCTGGTTGATAAGGTTGATTTAAGGGATCATAAGATAATAATTATGTTTGGCTATGGGCTTGGCTATTTCCCTAAAATACTACTGAATGCATTAGGAGATGGTCAGAGGCTTATTGTTTATGAGGACAACATCCCACTCTTGAAAAGTGCATTTTTACATCTTAATCTATTAGGATTTTTAAATGATAAGCGGGTAATAATTGCAATAAACAGAGAGATGCTTATCAAGCATTTAAAGGATTCTATTAAAGAAACAAATACTAAAGATTTTTTTATTATGACAAACAGCATGATCGATACTGATTACTTAAATAGATTTAAGGAAATAATGGATTCGTTGTAAAAAAGGAGATGTAAAAATGAAAAAAGTTAATTGCTTAATATGCGGCTCTGAGAATCATGAACACCTCGCTGTTTTTGAAAATGACCCATATCTCATAAAACTTAATAAGGGGGATAAATATACTATTACCTATGTTGTCTGCAAGCAATGCGGTTTTGTATTCACAAACCCTATGCTTGAGGCCGACGAACTTGATACGCTCTATTC
>JACREW010000027.1 GCA_016212685.1 Nitrospirota bacterium | reverse complement strand
TTGACTCTTTCTACCGGATACAATATTTTTTCATCCGTATAGGCTTCGATCTTTTTAATATACGACCTTTCAATGAGATCGGCGAATAACGGGACGAATTCTTTCCTCTCTTCGGGCGTCCGTTTCCGCCAGTGAAGGCCAAGCGACCTCTTTGCCATCTCCTCGAAATCGAATCTCTCCGAAACTATCTTGCGTATTGCCGTCCTTCTCTCTTTTGTCTTTTCGGGCCTTTTAAGCTCCTTATTTTTCAAAATATCGAGCACTTTATCGATTGTCTGCTTTACCTGATCTGTCGGCGCACCGGCATATGCGGCATAAGCATTTCCTACCATAAATACAAAAATAAAGAATACCGCAAAAAACGACTTTACACCTCTCATAAAACTTTAAACCTCCTTGATTAATTACTTTATTACTTTATATGTTTGATATCCATTCCCGTAGCGTATAAGAGGTTTGCAAACGACATTCTGTGGTTATACATGGAACGCAAATTATCAGCCTTCATCTGCGCATATGCCACGGCAGCGTCCGCTATATCCTTAGCGTCACCGATGCCGAGATCGAAATTCGCTACCGCAGCCACAAGCCATTTTCTCGCATTTTTATACGCCTTTTCCGTTTCAACGATATTTTTCTTAGCTTCTTCCATATCGAAATACACCTTTCTCACCTGAAACGGGATAGCCTCATCGGCAAACTTCTTTTTCTCCAGCAATTTATGGTATTCTGCCTGAGCCTCCTTAACCCTTCCCTCCGTTATTCCGAAATCGAGGGACCACTTGATCCCCATAAACGCTGCGCCGTATGTATGGTTGAAAAAATCGTAGAGATATGGATTATCCACTTTGTCCCTGTTTGTTGCGCCTGCTACCGATGCCTTTAACCCGACAAAAAGCTGCGGATAAAAATTGCTTTTCTCCGCGTTAACGAGCGCATTCCGCGCATTCAGCCCTTCTTTAAGCTGGATAAACTCGGGCCTTAGATTTAAGGCATTTCTTAAATTATTCTGCAGGTCGTCGGCTACTCTGCTGTCAGGTGTCAGAGAGGAATCCGCAACGTCGAAATTTGTTCCACGCTGGAGTCCCATGCTCGTAACGAGGGCGTCCTTTGCGAGAGCTATGCCCTTTTCCGTCTCATTGAGATTTTTATCGATTTCTCCCAGAAATGCCTTCAATTTAAAAAGATTGACTTCATCAGCCCAAGGAGAACCGATCTCTATTTGCTTCTCTGCCTTTTTAATGGATTCGACGAGTTCGTCTTTGACTTCGAGCGCAAGGTTTCTCATGTCTCTTGCAAGAAGCAGTCCGTAATAAAGTTCTTTTGTCCTTAAAATTATATCCGACGTTTTTTTGCCCACGCCTGCCCTTGCTACCTTAACACCGCTTGAAGCAGCCTCTCGATAACTGCTTATCTTTCCGAAGGTGTAGAGAGGCTGGATTAAGGTTGCGTCGGCGCTGCCGAATATTCCGTTAACGGTCGTTCCGACAGATGTGTTTATCGTGGGGCTTATCTGTTCCATCTTCGCCCTCGGTGACGGCCCTGTTAACGCAAGCATCTCTATCTGCGGATAAACCGCAGAGTCGGCCTGCATCTTTTTTGATTTATATACCTCTTCCTCGTAACGGGATTCCCCTATCTCAGGGCTGATTTCCACGGCTTTTTCAATGCACTGATCGAGAGTTAAAATAAGCTTGCCCATATCTTGAGCATATGCAGGCGCTATTAAAAAAGTAAGCGGTATAAATATTGTAACGAGTAACGAGTAACGAGTAACGAGTTTGACCTTTGACCCTGCCATTTTTACACTCCTCCGAATACATACTTAGATATCAATTCTTCTAAATCTATCGCCGATTCCGTCTCCCGTATCCTTCCACCCCCTGCTATAAGCTTCTCGGAGCCTCCGGGGGCGATCTGAATATATTTCTCACCTATAAGTCCCTTGGTCTTTATGGATGCTATAGCATCTTCCTGAATTTTAACATTACTGCGAATGGCAAGTTCGACCGATGCCTGGTAATCAGTGTTGAGCCTTATGCTCTTTACCTTTCCTACCTCCACGCCCGCTATTTCAACTACCGAGCCTGCTTTAATGCCTCCGGACTTTTCAAACTCTGCATAAACAGTATAGCCGGCCCCGCCTATTACTTCAAGCTTTCCCATTTTTATGGATATATATCCAAGCGCAAGAATGCCTGTCAGTACAAATAAACCTACAACAAGTTCAAGGTCGAATTTTCTCATTAATATCCTCCTTCATGGTTTGAATGAAGGTACCTCCATCCCAATTATAAACTGTCTCACAATCGGATTGAAAGAGTTTTTAATTTCATCGGGAGTTCCTGTCTCCACGATAACGCCATTGTGCAGCATCGCAATCCTGTCTGCAACGTCGAAGATTTCGGGTATGTCGTGGCTGATTATCACGCCCGTAAAACCGTATTTTTTGTGCGTATCCACGATAAGCCTGTGGATGGAATTTAAAATAATGGGATCAAGGCCAGTAGTCGGTTCATCGAAAAAAACTATAGAAGGCTCGGTTATCAATGCGCGGGCAAGGGCGACCCTCCTTTTCATGCCTCCGCTTATTTCCGCCGGATATTTTTTCCCCATGCCCAAAAGCTCTACATCCTCCAGAGCCCGCAGAACCCTCTCATGCAGCTCTTTCCTGTCTATCTTCACTTTTTCCTTAAGCGGAAAGGCCACGTTTTCATACACTGTAAGGGAATCAAACAGAGCGCCTCCCTGAAAAACCACGCCGAATTTTTCCCTTATGCCGTCAAGTTCTCTCCCGCTCAATCGCACGATGTCGACGCCGTCGACAAGCACGCTCCCTTTATCCGGTTTGATAAGGCCGGTCAGGTGTTTTAAAAGCACGCTTTTTCCGCCGCCGCTCTTCCCTATTATGGCCATCAGCTCATTGTCTAAAATCGTCAGGTCGATGCCGTTGAGAACCTTTTGCCCATCGAAAGATTTTTCAAGGTCTATAATTTCTATCATCCACTCACCCTACAGTAAGACCGAACCTATGAAATAATCCCAAATCAGAATAAGAATGGAAGACAGCACAACAGCCTCTGTTGTGGCCTTGCTCACGCCTTCCGCGCCGTAACGGGTGTTAAAGCCCTTATAACAACATATCCACGACACTATGACGCCGAAACTTAGGGACTTATACAACCCTATCCGTATATCCTTCATCTCTACAAATGTCTCTATCTGCGAAAAATACGTTCCTTCGCTCATGCCTAAAAGTTTCACCGCCACGGCGTATCCCCCGTAGATGCCGATTAAATCAAATATTGCAGCGAGCAGCGGAAAAACAATCACGGCTGCAACTATATTGGGGACTATAAGATATCTCACGGGATTGAGCGCCATGGCCGTGAGGGCGTCTATCTGTTCGCTTATCCTCATTATTCCTATCTCGGCGGTAAGGGCGGAACCGGCCCTGCCTGTAACCATCAACGCGGAAAGTACAGGTCCCAATTCCCTTATGAGACTCAAGGCTATAGCAGGACCGAGCAGGGCGTCGGAGCCGAACTTCCTTAAGGTATAAAATAACTGAAGCGCCAGAACCATGCCTGTAAATGAACCGGTAAGTAGAATAATCACCATGGATTTATTGCCGAAAAATCGTATCTGTCGTAAAAGCAAACCGAATTTAAAAGGAGGCGAGAATATAGAATAAACGGCATTCGCCAGAAAGGTAAAGATATTCCCCAACCTTCTCACTGCGGAAAGCGTCCATGCGCCTAATATTCTCAAAATTTTTTCCACCTTAAAATCTTTCTTCCAACCTGTTATTAGCCTTTAATAATAAAAAAAGCCAGCCCGGTTGTCAATCTTTTTTGCTTTAAATCTTTGTTAAAATTGTGATTTTTTCGCCCTTGCTTATATAGCACAGCTTCGAGGCGCTTTGCATATTGACAAAGAGTTCCAGATAGCCGGAGCTATTGATGAGATAATGGAGTTTATTATCCGAGGCCTGCGAATAGTTCTTCACACGGCCGACCTTTTTGCCTTTTACTTTTACATAAAACCGTCCGCCGAATTCGGAAAGATCGCTCTTCTTGATATTAGTTACGGCATTGCCGAATCCGTCTATATAAATAACCTCGCCTGAAATACCATCTTTATTAACTTCAGGCTCCGGCATCTCAGATTTCCCGTAATCCTTAATTATACAGCCGAATTCTTTCAATGCAATACCTCTGGACAGCCATGCTGCTGCCGGCGCAAAAACATCTCTTCCATGGAAAGTAGGACTGTCTTTTGATAAAAAATATTTTTCCTCAGTGATATGAGTAACTTTTACCCGGGCAGAAAAACTCATTACATATGAAAATATCCCGTTGTCTGGACCCACGAAGTAATGACCGTCAGCCTCCATAATAATCGCCCTCCTCCCAGAGCCCACGCCGGGATCTACGACAGCAATATGGATTGTCCCGGGAGGAAAATATCGATAGCTGGAGCTGATGACAAACGCCCCTTCTGCAATATTATGCGGCTCTATCCCGTGTGTTATATCGATAATATTCACGGACTGGTTTATGGATAAAATAACACCCCTCATCTCCCCGACGAAGGGATCTTTATATCCGAAATCAGTGGTAAGGGTTATGATTTTACGCTCTGAGGCTGCCGATGATTTCATGTATATCGGGAATGCCCTCATCAGCCAAAAATTTCTCTATGCCGTCTATTATATCGACTGTGGCTGTGGGATTTATAAAATTTGCTGTTACTACTGCAATCGCCCTGGAGCCTGCTATCAAAAACTCAAGGGCGTCATTGGCTGTCATTATT
>JACREW010000025.1 GCA_016212685.1 Nitrospirota bacterium | reverse complement strand
GTGATGAGGAGTATCTGAGGCTGAAAATACTGACTTGTATGTTGCCGGAGATATAGGAAAGTGCTCAAAACTACCCACACGATTACGCGAAGACCCTAAATAATTATGCATACATTGTTCCTTATGTCGAGGATGAGGAAGAAATATTCCTGAAAACCATTATCCCCAGCAGGAAAGCGACAGAATTATATTTTGGAGGCAAAAAATGAAAACCAAATTAACTAAAGAAGAACAGGAAATCTTGGATAGTTTTGAAAAGGGCGAATGGGTTCCGGTCAGGAATCTTTCAAAAAGAAAAGCCGAACTGATGAGGTATGCGCGGAATACTCTAAAGAAAGATAAAAGACTAAACATACGAATTTCAGAAAGGGATCTTACTGAATTGCAAAAACGGGCAGTAAACGAAGGATTGCCTTATCAGACATATGTTTCCAGCATAATTCATAAATTTATTAGCGGCAAGCTGATAGAGGCAAAGAATTAACCTGATAACAATTCAACACCGGCAGGGGCAACAGCCCTCATAATTCCAGTCGTTACTTACTCCTTCTCCTTCAACAGCTTATACTCGATGCTGTCCACAAGCGCCTGCCAGGAGGCTTCGATGAGGTTCTCGGAAACGCCCACAGTGCTCCATTTATTTTTTTCATCTCCGGATTCCAATAACACTCGAACCTTTGCCGAAGTGCCTTTACCCGCTGTAAGCACACGCACCTTATAGTCGAGAAGGTTCACGCCTTTAATCTTCGCGTAAATTGCCGGATACCAGTGTTTAAGGGCGCCCCTCAATGCCTTATCCATCGCATGCACAGGGCCGACTCCTGTAGCGGAGACCGTTTCGGGATGTCCCTTTATATTCACCATCAGGATTGCAACGCTTATCGGCTCTTTCTTTGTCTCTTCCTTGTCGACAAGCACCTTATACCAGATCGATTCGCTGTCGAAATGCCTTTTTTTATGAAGGCCTAACTTCCTCCGCAAAAGCAGTTCAAAGGACGCATCGGCAGCCTCGAACTCATAGCCCTGATGTTCGAGGTCCTTTATCTCATCCAGCGCCGCCTTTACTTCCGGCGAATCCGTTTTAAGCGTGATGTTAAATTCAGCGGCCTTCCTCAGTATATTGCTCCTTCCCGCGAGGTCGGATATAAGGACTCTCTGTGAATTGCCCACAAGCTCAGGTCTTATATGCTCGTAAGTCTCGGGTCTCTTCTGCACCGCGCTTACATGTATGCCTCCTTTATGCGCAAAGGCGCTGTCGCCTACAAAAGGCTGGCGCTTGAAGTGCCTAATGTTTGCCATCTCATTCACAAATCTGGAAACATCTCTGAGCTTTTTAAGGTTTTTATCGCTCAAACATTTATATCCCAGCTTTATCTGGAGATTCGGGATTATCGAGCACAGGTTGGCATTGCCGCACCTCTCTCCGAGCCCGTTGATCGTTCCCTGCACCTGAACCGCGCCGAGTTCAACGGCGATGACGGAATTGGCGACCGCGCACTCGGAATCATTATGAGCATGAATGCCTATCGGAGTCCGGAGTTTTGATCTGGGAGTTAGAAGTTCCAGGATGATTCTACTCACCTCGTTAGGCAGTGTTCCTCCGTTTGTATCGCAGGGGATTATGCAATCAGCGCCCGCATCCTGAGCGGCAAGCAAACATTTAAGGGCGAATTCGGGATTATCTTTGTAGCCGTTAAAGAAGTGCTCCGCGTCGAAAAAGACCTTTTCTACACGCCTTTTAAGATAAGAAACCGAGTTGTAAATAATATCGAGGTTCGCATCGAGGGAAATCTTCAACGCCTCTCTGACATGAAAATCCCATGTCTTGCCGAAAATGGTAATAACTTTAGCCTTCGATTCTATTAAAGACTTTATATTCTGGTCATCCTGTACTTTATGCCTCGGCCTGTGAGTACTGCCGAACGCGACAACAACGGCATTTGACAGGCGAAGCTTTTTGGCCTTTTTGAAATACTCAGCGTCCTTTGGATTGGAGCCGGGTCATCCGCCTTCGACATAATGAATACCGCACTCATCTAATTTTTCCGTAATCCGCAGCTTGTCCTCGACGGAAAAAGAGACATCCTCCGCTTGCGAACCGTCCCTCAAAGTCGTGTCATATATCTCTATCTTACGCACTTACGCCGCCTTTACCAATTCAAATGCGTCATGCAGCACCCTTACCGCAAGCTCCGTGTATTTTGCATCGATCAGGCATGAAACCTTAATCTCCGAGGTGCTGATGGCAAGAATGTTTATCCCGTGCTTTGCCAATGTTTCAAACATCTGCGCGGCTACGCCCGAATGCGTTCTCATGCCGACTCCGACAACAGATATTTTCGCGATGTCCTCTCTGAGGTCAACGCCCTTAGCCTCCAATCCCTTTGCTATCTCTTCCGTCAGTTTAAGGGTCTTTTTGCTGTCTGTCTTCGGGACGGTGAACGATATGTCCGTAGCTCTTCCGTCGCCGCTTATATTCTGGACGATCATGTCAACCACTATATTCGCGCCGGCAATGCCTTTAAATAACTTTGCGGCAATGCCCGGCTTGTCAGGCACTCCCATGACCGTAATTTTTGCCTGATTGACATCATGAGCAATGCCGGATACTACAACCTTTTCCATTTCCTCATCCTCCTTTGTAACAAGGGTTCCGGGGTTCTCGTTAAAACTCGACCTCACAACCACGGGCACATCGTATTTCATAGCGAACTCTACAGACCTCGTCTGGAGAACCTTCGAGCCGAGGCTTGCGAGCTCAAGCATCTCTTCGTAAGATATTCTATCAAGCTTTTTAGCCTCCGGGACTATCCTCGGATCAGCCGTATACACGCCGTCCACGTCGGTATATATCTCGCAAAGGTCGGCATTCAACGCATATGCTATAGCAACCGCCGATAAGTCCGAGCCCCCCCTTCCGAGGGTAGTAACATCCTCGCTCTCGGTTATCCCCTGAAAGCCCGCGACCACGATCACATAGCCTTCGCTCAGGGCCTTCTTTGCCTTTTCCGCCGTTATTTTTTCTATCTTCGCCTTGGTATGAACCGCATCGGTAACTATTCCCATCTGCCTTCCGGTGAGCGCCATTGCCTTATGTCCGAGGTCCTCTATCGCCATTGCAGTTAAGGCGCTGGTCACCCTTTCGCCGGAAGATAGAAGCAGGTCCATCTCCCTTTCGCTCGGATTGGCTGCTACCTGATGCGCAGCGCCAATTAATTTATCCGTCTCTCCCGCCATTGCGGAAACCACCACAACTACCTTATTGCCCTGCCCGGCGATCTTAGAAACACGCTCCGCAACAGCCTTTATCCTTTCTACATTCGCAACGGATGTGCCGCCGTACTTCTGAACGATAAGCATTAAATCAGGACCTCCTTGATAAAATAATCCATCAGTTTGTGTCCTTCATTAATGACCACAATATCTTTTCTCTCCGTAATGGATTCGTCGTAAACGACCCCTTTATTTTTCTTTTCGCTGCGGCTGTCGTATATCACGAACGGCACAGGATCATCCGTATGCGTCCTGAGCTTAATCGGCGTGGCGTGGTCCGGCATAAGCAGCACCCTGTAGTGCTTGAAGCGTTCTTTCAGTCCCTTCATTACCGGACCGACCACGAGTAAATCGAAATCTTCAATCGCCTTTATCTTATCCCTATAATTCCCTGAATGACCTGCCTCGTCCGGAGACTCCACGTGTATATAGATGAAATCCACATTCTTAAGCGCATTCAATGCATATTCGGCCTTGCCGCTGTAATTGGTGTCGAGCCAACCCGTTACGCCCGGCACTTTCAGTATTTCGAAACCTGCGTATATTCCGAGACCTTTGGTAAGGTCGACGGCCGATATAAGGGCGCCTTTTAATCCGTACTTCTCTTGATAAGTAGGGATCTGCGGCCTTTTCCCCTGTCCCCACAGCCATATGCTGTTTGCGGTTTTTTTGCCGCATTTCAGCCTTTCTTTATTCACAGGGTGCCCCGAGAGTATATCCACGGACTTCATCATCAATTCCCGCAAAATATCGTCCCTTTTGCCGACGGGCAGATAATCCGCAATATCTTTATCGAGTATATCATGAGGAGGCGCGCACTCGATATCGAGGCTGCCGTTTTTCCAGACCATTAAATGCCTGTAACTTACGCCCGGATAAAAAATTATCTCATCGCTATCAAGTCCGGCTTTAACGGCCTTGATCAGTTCCCGCGCTTCTTCCGTCGTTATATGCCCGCTGCTGTAATCGTCCATTACGGCACGGGTCTTGTTCTTATCGAATTTAAGCGTCACCAGATTGCACCTGTAAGCGGTATCGTTTTCATCCAGCTTTACGCCCATGCTTGCGGCTTCGAGAGGAGCCCTTCCGGTGTAATATTCTGCCGGGTCATAACCTAAAATGCTTAGATTGGCCACATCGGAACCGGGATGAAACCCCTCCGGAATAGTCCGCACACTGCCGATAACGCCCTTCTGGGCAAGCTTATCCATATTCGGAGTAGACGCCTTTTTCAGGGGAGTCAATCCGTGGAGTTCATGGAGAGGCATATCCGCCATGCCGTCTCCGATTATTACCACATGTTTTGTCTTCATAATATCCTCTCTATCACCTTCTTAACCTCATTGAATTCAGCCTTAACTTTTATCGTATCGCCGGTAACCCTAAACACCGTGTCGGGGTCCTTCAAGCCGTTGCCTGTCAACGTGCATACTACCGTTTTATCATATCCTTCGGCTTTTTCGAAGTAGCCCTCTTTATGCAATTTTATAACACCGGCAAGGGAAGCGGCAGACGCGGGCTCGCAGAATATGCCCTCCTCCGATGCCACGAGCTTATATGCCGACAATATCTCTTCATCCGTCACTGCATCTATCCGTCCGTCTGATTCGTCCCGTGCGGCGACTGCGGTCTTCCAGCTTGCAGGGTTTCCGATCCTTATAGCCGTGGCTATCGTTTCCGGCTTTTCTACCGGATGTCCCAAGACTATCGGCGCTGCCCCTGCCGCCTGAAAACCGAGCATCTTGGGTAGTCGCTGAATAACACCTGCGTTGTAATATTCCCTATAACCCTTCCAGTATGCCGTGATATTTCCGGCATTGCCTACAGGCAAGGCATGGTATTTAGGCGCAAAACCGAGTTGATCGCAAACTTCAAAGGCCGCTGATTTCTGCCCTTCTATCCTGAAAGGGTTTATGGAATTAACGAGAGTTATAGGATACTGCTCAGCGATCTCCTTTACTATTTTCAGGGAATCGTCAAAATTGCCTTCTATCTGCACCACATGGGCACCGTGAACCAATGCCTGGGCAAGCTTTCCGAGCGCTATCTTTCCTTCAGGTATTACAACAACGGCCTTTATGCCTGCCCGCGCCGCGTAGGCTGCGGCGGATGCCGATGTATTTCCGGTCGACGCGCAGATAACAGCCTTAGATCCCGATTCAACAGCCTTTGATAGGGCAAGTGTCATTCCCCTGTCCTTGAAGGAGCCTGTGGGATTAGCGCCGTCGAACTTAAAATAAATATCGATGCCTGAGTTAAACCTTTTCGTCAGATTAACGGCCTTAACAAGCGGGCTATTCCCTTCTAAAAGAGTTATAACCGGCGTCTTGTCCGTAACAGGGAAGAATTCTCTATACTCTTCTATTATCCCTTTCCAGAGCTTTGAGGGACTCAGTCCCTCAAACTCCCCAACAGATTGATTTTTACTATCATTCTTTCTGGGGATTGGGGCGCTGCCCCAATGTCCTGAACTATTACACTCTCCGATCTTCATAAAATCTCCAGATATTTCCGTTATAGCGCTGAGCGTTCAGTGTTATAGCGAAAAAGATTTTCTCCATAAACTCTATAACCCTATAACTCAATAACGCCTTACTCTATGATGTCTCCTTCTATCAGTTCAACGTCTACTCCCTGCTCTCTGATGGATCTTATCCCATTCTCGATATTTTCTTCAGTTCCATCGAGTTCGAGCACCATCTCTCCAACCGTATCCGTTACCCGCGCCCTTCTGATGTTGGGCATAACATCGTATTTTTTAGCCATAGTAAATATAATCGGCTCTTTAATAAGGTGCTGGGGAAAAGTCAACTTCACCCGCTTTTTCATAACTCCCTCCTCTACTATTGTTCGCCGCCGGCTATTGCCGGAACAATGGAAACTTCATCGCCGTCCTTCACAGGGGTTTGTTCTGCCTGTAAAAACCTTATATCCTCTTCATTCACGTAGATATTTACAAACCTCCTGACCTTGCCGCCTTCTGATATCCTCTCCGCAATCCCGGGATACTTCGCCTCAAGGTCGTTGATAAGTTCGATAACCGTCCCCTGCTTTCCTTCAACCTCTTCCTTCCCCTGAGTCAATCTCTGAAGGGGTGTAGGGATCCTCACTTTTACAGCCATACTATCACCTCCTGATCTTTTTCAATATCTCTTCAAACGCATCCATATTCGCTTTTATGTGATGCACCTCCGCAGTGCGGCCTGCGAGGGCCTCCTGCGTCTTAAGCCCGTTTCCGGTGATGCACATTACCGTAGTTTCGTTCCTCCCGATTTTGCCCTGTTCGATAAGTTTTTTAGCGGTTGCTACAGTCACGCCGCCTGCAGTCTCCGCAAAAATCCCTTCGGTCTTCGCAAGGAGCTTTATCCCTTCGATAATCTCATCGTCCGAAACGTCCTCGCCGTATCCGCCGGTCTCTTTTACAACCTGCGCCGCGTAAAAGCCGTCGGCAGGATTTCCGATGGCAAGGGATTTGGCGACCGTGTTAGGTCTCACCGGTCTTATAATATCGCTGCCCTGTTTAATGGCAGCGGAAATGGGAGAGCATCCTGTAGCCTGCGCGGCAAAGACCTTTGTTTCAAGCTCTTTTAATATCCCTATTTCTTTGAATTCTTTAAATGACTTCCAGACCTTTGTCAAAAGCGAACCGCTTGCGCACGGAACAACGACATTATCCGGCGCTTTCCAGCCGAGTTGCTCTATGATCTCGAATCCCTGCGTCTTCGAACCCTCAGCATAAAACGGCCTGATATTTATGTTCACAAACGCCCATTTGTATTTGTTCGCTATCTCGCTGCAAAGCCTGTTCACCTCGTCATAGTTTCCATCGACAGCAACCAGATTCGGCTCATACACGAGGGACGCCACTATCTTGCTCTGCTCCAACGTGGCAGGGATAAAGACAAACCTCTTGAACCCGGCCTTTGCCCCGTGAGCCGATACCGAATGGGCGAGATTTCCTGTAGAGGCGCACGCGACCGTATCGAATCCAAACTCCTTAGCCTTTGTAAGCGCGACTGCCACGACCCTGTCTTTAAACGACAGCGTAGGATGGGCCACAGTATCGTCCTTCACATACAACTCTTTAACTCCCAGCGCCTTTGCAAGATTATCGGCCTTTACAAGAGGAGTAAAACCCGAGTTCAAGCCTACCTGCGGCTCCCCGTCTATCGGCAGCAGTTCCTTATAGCGCCAAAGGTTTTCAGGCCGCTTTTCGATACTCTTCCTCGTCAATACGCGCTTTATCTTTTTGTAGTCGTAAACAACCTCCAAAG
>JACREW010000026.1 GCA_016212685.1 Nitrospirota bacterium | reverse complement strand
CGGCACGCCCGAAGAAGCCGTCGATAGAGCCCTCGACAAAAGATTCCATTCAAAGGGTATTATTAAAGACGGAAAGGTCGGCAATTATGATAACCGGTTTGAATACGGCGAGGACATGATACACAGCGGCAAGTGGGGAGAGAATATAACGGCGCGCATAGGCACTATTAAAAGGGCAAAAGGCTCCAGAGGGAAGGATTTCATAGAGTTCCTGCCGCCGGATGAATTAAGGGCAGGGATGAATGCCTTAAAAAGCGGAGATATCATCTTTTTTATAAAAGACCCTAAGAACAGATCCCAAAAAGACGAGATAGTAGCTCATATGGGAATAATCAAAACAGAAAATAAAAAGGTTTATCTCATCCATGCCGGCGGAATAAAGGGCAAAGGCGGAGCGGTAAAAAAGGCGTTATTCAAAGACTATATTAAGAAAATGCCCTTCGTGGGAGCCAAAATCACACGCTTTCACGAACCGTTATAATTTCTTGACTATGTCCGGGAATTGAGCCTTAAACTCCGGGTGCACCCTTCCTAAAAAGACCTTCAACCCTTTTATTTCAAGCTTGAGATCGTCGACTTCTTTTAAAGACAGTTCCAGCTTGGTAGCCTTATCGGCAAGGGTTTTCAACTCCTGATCCATAAGAGACAGCCTTTCCTGTAAAGCGATTATCTCTTTCATTATAGGCTCCTGTCTTGATCTTGGATTTATGATTTAAGACCGATGATTTTAATACGCGATCATCGGCCCGAAATTACTTTCTTCTCTGGGCCCTTGTCTTTCTGCGCAGCTTTTTATGCTTATGCTTGCGCATCTTCTTCTTACGCCACTTTGCGACATTCCCCACACCATCACCTCCTTATTTTTGCCGCTTCCATAAACGCCTCAAGCTGAAGCGCCGTTGCCGGCGACTCCGTGCCGTCATACGGTATGCTTATGCACGGCACGCCGTAATCCTTGCTTACCGCCTTCATAAGCGCGGTAACGATAGTTCCCGGCATGCAGCCGAAGGGCATAGCATTGACGATGCCCGATGCGCCCCTATTTATAAGGTCTATCGCCTTGCCCACGCTTAATACCGTTTCCCCTTCAAAGGAATCGTGAACGTACGGCGACGCCTGCTTCAATATCTCTTTTGTATCCGGCTCCTTCAGCGTCTTCAAAAAACCTCTAAAAGGTTCCTCTAATCCGTGCTGAATGCGCTTTTGAAAGACCCGTTTCAAGAAGATATTCATGATAGCAGACCTGTCCTTTTTTATCAAGGCCTTTCTCAAAGACATGGCGTTCACATAGTATATCCATTCCTCTATCGGCGCAAGCCACGCCTCGCCGCCGAGGGATTCTATTTTTTCAACCAACTGTTCGTTGGAGAATTTGTGAGACCTCACGAATATCTCCCCGACAATGCCGATGAGCGGCCTCTTCTCCTTTTTGAGCGATATAGACATAAACGAACGCCCCATATCATTGAGAAGAGATTTAATATCCCCGTTCCTGCCGCTTATGCTCAGGCCGATCTTTTCGCTATAGTTTTCATAAAGGCCTTCGGAATCGCCGCGTATTTTCTCGTACGGCCTCGTCTCATGCAGGCATTTCGTAAGCATCTCATATGCGATGATCCCGCGCCACGCCCTCATTGAAAAATCCTTGCCTGCTATGCCGAGGTCCCTGTAAAACTCGATGTCCTGATTGGGAGCGAAAATAGGCACCTCTTTAAGTCCCAGTTTTTCAAGGATGAGTTTTTGCGCCACATTATACTGGCCGAACCTGCATGGCCCTGTGCCGGACGGCATAAAGAAAGCCGATTCTGCCGGCTTAAAGTCCGCTGAAAAGACCTTCTTCAACATATCTCCTGCGGTTACCAGATAAGGGTAACACTCCTTGCCGGATACGTATCTCCTGCCGACGTCTACCGATTCTTTATCCGATTCGGGCAGAACCTCAGCATGAACGCCGCAGTATTCAAAAGCAGACTTCAGTGCAAACGCGTGATCCGCCATGCAAGGGATGAAAACAGTACGCTTCTTAAGTGATGCGTGATGCGTAATGCGTGATGAGTCTAAATCCTCTTTGTTTAACTCTTCACTCATAACTCTTAACTCATTACCTCTCCTTTGCTGCTCAATGCTGTCTAAAAACGCCTCGCATCGCGTTACCGCGCCGGCATCAGCGCTGTGCTCGTCTATTTCTATATGCAGGAAAGGCTTCTCTTGCATCTCCTCTTTGAAATATTTAAGGATAAAAGAGTCAGGGCCGCATGAAAAGTTTCCTATGTAAATAGCATAAAGATTAGGCGTATTTTTTATGGTCCGCGCCGCTCTCAGTATCCTCTGTCCAGACCGCCAGTACATATTAGGCCATGAATCCTGCAGCTTTTCATTATCCTCCGGTAACATATCCATAGGGATCGAGAGCACATCTATATTGGACAATTTCTTCGGGATTTCGAGATTGACCCCCGGATCAAAGGCGTTATACGCCCTTCCGATGATTACGATAGTTGATGAATTTATTGAGTTGTAACCCGATGAACTCAATGAACCCAATAACTCTTTTCCATTCCCCTTAATCGCACTCTGAAACTCCGTCTGAGCGGATTCGGCACATTGAAGCGCCCGTTCAATATCCTTACCGCTTACATCATATTCTTTTAGAGACCTCTTTAATTCCTTCATAAGGGCTTTTGCGCCCAATTCAAAATTAACAACAGGACTTAGTGTTTTTATTCCCTGAATGGCAGCCTTTGAGACATAAGGAATTGTCTGTACATGGGGGCATGATAATCCACGATTATACTCATCTCCGTTTCTATTTATGTTTATAAAACTTGGAATAAAGATGGCATCCACACCGGCATCCTTAAGCCATTTAATCTGTCCGTGAGCAACTTTTATAGGGAAACATGCTTCCGAAAGGACGTTTTCGACACCGAGGTTCACGATCTGTCTGTTCGTCTTTGGAGAAACCACAACCTCAAATCCGAGTTCCCATAAAAACGTCGACCAAAAAGGCAGTTGGTCGTGGAAAAAGAAAATATATGGAATTCCGATAATTCTCTTTACCTTTTGCCCGTTGCCCTTTGCCGTTCTTGCGTTATGTTCCTTCCATAGCATCTCTTCCCTGAACGCAAAAAGATCCGGAAGTTCGGATTTTTTAGCCCTTCTCACGTCGTATTTTTCGCATCTTCCGCCGTAAAACAAATAACCTTCCTCGTCCTGAATCTTAACCCTGTTGATCTCGCATACATTCGGGCATCCTTTGCATTCAAAAGAGCTTATCTCATACGGCTTTCTTGAAAATTCAAAACCCTTGAACTTACTAATCGGTGAATGGGTGAACCGGTGAATGGGTGAATCGGTGAAGTTCTCCGTCTCTCCGCTTCTCCGGTTCTCCGATTCTACGGTTCGTTTCATATGATCTCTCGCAATAAGCGCCATACCGATAGCGCCTGTTACGTCGTGATTCGGCGGAACGGTTATCTTCCTGTCCAAATACTTTTCAAACGCGGCGACAACCGCCTTATTGAAAGCCACTCCCCCCTGAAAGAATATCTTTTTGCCCGCCGGCTTCCCGGCAACGACCCTGTTTATGTAGTTTTGAACAATGGAATACGCAAGTCCCGCAAGAAGGCCGTCCTTTTCAGCGCCCCTTTGGAGATTCGCCATAAGGGAATTCTCCATAAACACCGTGCATCGCTCGCCGAGCCTGCACGGACTCTCGGCGCGGAAAGCGCATTCGGCGAACTCTTTTTTTACCGAGATATCGAGTTTCTCGGCCTGTTCTTCTATGAATGATCCCGTGCCTGCGGCGCACGCCTTGTTCATTTCGAAATCGACGATAATACCGTCACGGATTGAAATATATTTAGAATCCTGTCCCCCTATCTCGAAAATAGTATCTACTTGCGGATCTATATATATCGCGGCGGTCGCCTGAGCCGTAATTTCGTTTTTCACTATATCGGCGCCGACATAATCCGCTATCATATACCTCCCGGAACCGGTAGTCCCGACTCCTGCAATCTCGACCCGGTTCCTGATTTCCGAACAAATCTCCTCAAGCCCCTGCTTTACCGCTTCGATAGGCCTGCCTGCGGTCATGAGATAGCGTTTGGCGAGGAGATTGCCGTCCTCATCTATAACGGCAAGGTTGGTGCTTATCGAACCGATGTCAATTCCGAGATAAGCCGTTATCAGTTTAGAGTTCGGCCAATGGCCACTTCGTGGAGTTCGGCCAATGGCCACTTCGCGGAGTTCAGAGTTTTTTTGTAACTCATAACTCTTAACGCTTAACTCATCGCTGCTTTTAACGTGCCTTTCAAAAAAATCATCTTCCTTCAATATTAAAGGCGCATGCCCTTGTTCAGAAAACTTCGCGGATAAAACAAAGGACTCGAGTTCCTTGATATCGAAGGTATTTTTGCGATCCTCATCCATGTCCTTCATGGCGGCACCCAATGCGCCCATAAAGGCGAAATCGGGCGGAATGAAAAGTTCATCAAGTTCAAACACCTCTTTAAACGCCCTTATCATTCCCTTATTCGCGGCTACGCCTCCCTGAAAAGCCATCGGCGCTTTTACGTCCCTGCCTTTGGCGATAGTTCCTTTAAAATTACGCGCGACCGCAAAACAGAGGCCTGCAACGATGTCTTCGACAGGCGTAGCTATCTGCTGGAGGTGTATCATGTCCGACTTCGCAAAAACGCTGCACCTGCCCGCAATCTTGGAAGGCCGCTTAGACTTTGCGGCTATTTCGCTGAATTCTTCTATGCCGAACCTCAGCCTCTCCGCCTGCTGCTCTAAAAAAGAGCCTGTGCCCGCAGCGCAGACCGAGTTCATAGAAAAATCCTTTATATTTCCATTTTCTAAAATAATAAGCTTGGAATCTTCTCCCCCGAGTTCGATAACGGTTTTAATATCAGGAAATAATTTTTTTATCGAATTGGATTGAGCAACGATCTCGTTAACCGGATTTATATTGAGCGTGGAAGCAATGCTCTTTCCGGCAGAGCCTGTAACGGATAGCGAGGTTTCGGGAAATTTTTCTTTTATGCCCTTTAAAAGTTCGAGCGCAGTTCTGACGGCATGTCCGTAATGCCTGACATAATGCCTTTCAATAACCGCCCCGTTTTTATCGAGGACAACGAGCTTAACAGCCACGGAACCGGCATCAAGTCCGATAAAATGCATAATTCACTCCGGCAAAATATCTTCAAATGCCCTATTGTCATTATGCTATCAAACAATATACATGTCAACTACCGTAGCGCCTGTATTGCTTGCAAAAACGGCAAAGAATGAACTATATTTATCAAAGGATTTTAAACCGAGGAAAATGTTATACAACAAAACAATCTGTGTTGTTGTTCCTTGTTACAATGTTTCTCACCTTATCGGCATGGTCATCGAGACCATGCCGGATTTTATCGACCATATCATATGCATAGACGACTGCAGTAAAGATGATACCCATCAGCGTATTATTAATTACTCCGAGAAGTACCGCCGTGTTATCCCTATTTTCCATGAAAGGAATCAGGGTGTCGGCGGAGCCATAGGCACAGGATACGCATGGGCAAGAGACAATAATATAGATGTCACGGTCGTAATGGCAGGAGACGGGCAGATGGACCCAGCCGACCTCCCGGCCATAATCGAACCGGTAGCTACAGGTAAAGTTGACTACGCCAAAGGGAACAGATTTTTCAATCCCTTTGTTACGGATAAAATGCCTGCGATAAGGCTATTCGGCGGGATAGTGCTGTCTTTCCTTACGAAGATAGCTTCCGGTTACTGGCATGTTGCCGATTCTCAAAGCGGCTACACTGCCGTTTCCCTTAAAGTATTAAAAACCATCAATCCTTCCGCTATTTATAAACGTTACGGGATGCCTAATGACTTTTTAGTGACTCTCAACATCTTCGACTTTACGGTTATGGACGTGCCGATAAATCCTGTTTACGGCATCGGAGAGAAATCGGGCATAAAGATATATAAGGTTATTTTTTCGATCAGCGCCCTCCTCATACGCCTTTTCTTCAGGCGCATGATAATTAAATATGTTTACAAGAGCTTTCATCCCCTTGTGCTGCTTTATTTCTTCGGATTCCCTGCGCTCTTTCTGGGCATTGCATCGGGAGTTGTAATTTTTATAATCGATACCTTCTTTAAAGGAATATGGATAGGAATCGGATGGAAACTGGTTCTCGCTATGCTTATCCTCAGCGGGTATTTCTCGGTGGTAATCGCCATGTTCATGGATATGGAACACAACAAACATTTATATAAAAGATAGCTTCCATTATGAAAAACCTTCTGCTAAGAGTACCGTTAACCCATCCCATAACCGCGGACATGTCGGATATGTTCGAGGAAGATACGGGGGTATATCCCCCGCTTGGACTCCTTTACCTCCATGCATCGTTACGGCGAATGCGGCCTCGTGATGAAGTAGAGATACTCGATTGCACGGCAGAGGGTATCGATCTCAACGGCCTTACGGCAAAGCTTTCGGATTGCAAACCGCATATTATCGGCATAACGGCGCTCACATTTCATATAATCGATGTTTATCGGTGCGCGGCTGAGATAAAAAAAAATCTGCCTGATACAACTCTAATTTTAGGAGGCCCTCACGCGCATTTGTTCCCCAAAGAAGTACTGTCCAATCCGAATATAGATTACGTTATAACAGGCGAAGGCGAAATTTCCTTCCCCATGCTTATTGACCATTTAGAAAAATCATCGGAACCGTCAAAAATCCCAGGTGTTTTCTCTCGCAGCGCCGATGGGGATGTAAAAGGAACGCCTCCGACACTCATAAAAGACCTCGATTCATTAGCGCCTATCGATTTCACCTCCGTCAAACCGGAGAAATACAAGCCGGTAATGGAAAAAGAACTATCCGCCATGCTCATGTCGTCCCGCGGATGCCCGTATAAATGTATATATTGCGACCGGCCTCACCTTGGAAATATCTTCCGGCCACACTCGCCCAAACGGGTCATTGAAGATATAAAACGCGCTATGGAATGCGGGATAAAAAGCTTCCAATTCTTTGACGACACCTTTACCGTTGTAAAATCGCGCGTGGAGGATATCTGCCGCATGATAACAGAGCAAAAACTGGGTATATCTTTTTCACTCAGGGCGCGGGTCAATACAGTCGATGAAAACCTTCTAATGTCGCTGAAAAAGGCAGGCTGCCGCCGTATCTCCTTCGGAGTAGAGGCAGGCTCAAACCGTATGCTTAAATCCCTCAGAAAGAATACGACAATCGAAGAGGTCATAAATGCCTTTCACCTCTGTAAAAAAATAGGCATAGAAACACTGGCTGATTTTATAATCGGCGGGCCTGACCAAACAATAAAAGATGTCGAGGAGACGATAAGTTTCGCGTTGAAACTTGATCCGTCTTACGCGCAATTCACAGTTATGACGCCGTATCCCGGCACCGAGCTTTATCAAATAGGGCTGGATAGCGGATTGATAAAAACAGACTACTGGCGGGAATTCGCTGCAAATCCCTCCAAGGCGTTTCAGACCCCGGTGTGGGAAGAACACCTCAGCAGAGATGAGCTTGTTGAATTATTCCATCGTGCTTACAGAAAATTTTACCGTCGTCCAAGGTATATATTGAAGGAACTTTTTAAAGTCCGATCTTTCGATGAATTTTACCGCAAGGCGCGCATAGGGCTGAGGGCCCTTTCGTAATAGCCATGAAAGTATTACTTATAAACCCCTCGTTTAACAGGTATGCCGGCATCAAAGGACACGGCGGATTGTCCGCTCCCCTAAACTTGGCCTGTCTTGCCGCATATCTGAGAGAACAGCGCCACGATACGGAAATAGAAATATTGGACGCGGAGGCATACGGGCTTTCGTATGAAGAAACACTGATTAGGGTTATAGCCTTTAACCCTAATCTTATCGGCATCACTACAACAACGCCTTCTTTCGATATTATCGTAGAACTCATTAACCGTATACATAATAAATTGCCGGCAACTCCGATAATCTTAGGCGGGCCTCACGCTACAGGAAGTCCTGAGGAATGCGCGTCAACAGAAGGCGTTACAGCCGTTGTTCTCGGAGAAGGAGAACTCACGTTTATAGAAATTTACGATGCCATAAAAAACGGCAATGCGATAAACGTAATTAAGGGCATATGCTTTAAAAAAGAAGATTCCGTTATATTCACCGGGAAAAGGGACTTGATAAAGGATTTGGATTCCCTGCCGCTTCCTGCCCGAGACCTGCTGCCTATGCGCCTTTATTATTCCCCGCCGACCAAAAGCATATCGGAAGACAGAACAGCCAATATCATATCCTCACGCGGATGCCCTTTCCACTGCACGTATTGCCTGTCGGACATGATGTGGGACAGGAAATACCGCCACAGAAGTCCTGAAAACGTCATTGCGGAGATCGAACATTTAATTAACGATTACGGAATCAGGGAATTCAATTTTAATGACGACCTTTTTACCGCCGACAAGAAAAGATTGGCGGGATTTTGTGAGCTTATTATTGAAAAAAAGCTGGACATAAAATGGGTCTGCATGAGCCGTGCCGACTATATCCAGCCGGACATTCTAAAACTAATGAAAAAGGCAGGCTGCGGAAAGATAGCTATGGGGCTCGAATCGGGCTCTCAGCAAGTCCTGAAGGCAATGAATAAGAGGCTTGACCTGTCCAGATCGGTAGAAGCGGTGCGGGAGATTAAAAAGGCGGGCATTAAGGTAGGGGTAAGTTTCGTTATCGGACATATAGGAGAAACTCCCGATACAATAAAGGAAACAATACGTCTTGCAAAAATGTGCAATCCGGACACGGTAGCTTTTTTTCAGGCGAGCCCGTATCCCGGCACCGAGTTCTACCGCATGTCTAAAGGGGCCGGGTATCTGCGTCCGAATCTGAAATGGATCGACTTTGCCATTGTGAGCGATAAAATATCCACCGTGAATTTGCCGGGACTGCCTGCGGAAGAGATACACCGCTGGGTTACAAAGGCATACAAGTCTTTCTATCTCAGTCCCCGTTACATACTGTCGCGATTGAAACAGATCCGGTCGTTTCATGATATAAAAAATCTCCTCGGCGGAGTTGCAATCTTTCTAAAAATAACGGCAGGCAGTCTTTTCAGTGCAAATAGGAAAGAGAGACATGAAAATTAAAAAAGATTACTTCAAAATAATCAAGCATATTAACAAGGCCACTTTCAACTTCGGCAGACTGCTTAACAGCTATAAGATAATAAAGGCTTACAGGCAGCGCAATCCGCTTGTCAATGCATACCCGAGGGTGCTCCAGATCGAAACTACAAGCCGTTGCTCTTTAAAATGCGTGATGTGTCCCCGAAGAAAAATGACACGCAAGGCAGAACATATGAGCATGGATACATTTAAAACATTGATAGACCAATCTGCCGGACGATCCGAAATAGCAATCCTCCATCTTATGGGAGACCCTTTGTTAAATCCAGACATCTATGAGATGATACTCTACTGCCGCAAGGCGGGTATCCGTACGGTTATTTCAACTAACGGAATGTGCCTGTCGGAAGACGCTTCCCGAAAGATATTCGAATCGGGTCTCGATATTATCATCCTCTCATTCGACGGAGCTACGAAAGATGTTTTCGAGCAGGTAAGGGTCGGCGCCGATTACGAAAAAACAGTAAACGCCTACCGGTCTTTTCTCGAATTGCAAAAAAATTATTCGCATAAAGTCAGGGCAGTAATTCAAATGATCGATTTCAAGGCCACCGGACACGAGAAAAAAGAATTTTTAGACTTGTGGAAAGCCTCTGATGCCGATGTTATCATAAAACCTTTTACACGATGGCAGGGAGACAGCACGGATATTAATAAACTCTCGATCTCGGACGCTAAACTGCTGGAACGCAATCTTTGCGACAGGGCATGGCAGTGGCTTACCGTCATAAGCGACGGCACCGTTATCCCCTGCTGCCGGGATTACGATGCAACGGTAAGGCTCGGCAATGTGAATGATACATCTGTAGAAAAGATATGGAACGGCAGGTTATTTACCGAATTCCGCAGCCGTCATGCAAGGGGAAGAAGCAATGTAAGGATATGCGGCAAATGCGATTATAAGGCGTTACTTGAAAACAACGCAGCGCAAATAGGGGAACTATTATTTGACCATTACGCTCTCATATCTCTGATGTACGACCTTAGCTATGATGCAGAGGTATGAATGACTGCCGATATTAATCTATATCCAAAGATTCTAAAGCTTTACGGTGTTTATGATTATTCGCCTACAGATGAAGATGCTCTACCTCTTTTCCCAGAGAGCAGGCAGTCAGACATTGAGATCGCTGCCCGCAGATTATTGTCGAGGCCGCTCTCTATAATCCCTGAACCTGTTTTTCTTGCCGTTACGAAAATGCTAAAGGCTGCTTTACAGAAAGGTCATAAAAAACCGTTAAGCGCAGACCATTTGATCGAGCGGATTATAAAAGGCAGAAGCGTTCCCTATAAAGGATTATGGTTCAGCCGCCCCAGACCCTTAGTTCTTACACATGATGTCGACCTAAACGCATGCTTTGAAAACATAGAGAAAGTTGCATCGATAGAAAATAGACTTGGTATTTGCTCTACATGGCATTTCCTGACAAACGGCAGGTACAAACTAAAACGAGCCATCCTTAACGACCTTGCCGCATCAGGGCATGAAATAGGCCTGCACGGCGTATGGCATGACATTGCATTGGGCTTCCGTTCACCATCCTTTCAGACAGAGATGATAAAGGAAGGACTGCATGAATTAGCCGAATACAAGCCGATAAGCTTTCGGGCTCCGGGACTTGCATGGACGCCGTTGCTCTCTAAAATCCTTGCAGACTGCGGACTGCGGGCTGATAGTTCCCTGAAAACCTACAACTCAGGCTGGAACATATTCAGACCAATGCCTGTAGATGACGGCAGATTGTGGGAACTGCCTTTAACTCTTCAGGATGACTATCTCTTTAAAAATTTAAGGCTTGGAGAAAAAGATGCAAAACTCCTGCTTTTAGAAACCCTCGATGAGACGGACAAACGGCAAGCCCCGGCGGTTCTGAATTTTCATCCCTCTATAATAAAAGACCGTCTCGACTGGTATAAAGGAATGCTCGAAAGAATTCTCGACAGCGGCAGATGGAAAATATTAAAAGTATCGGATATTATTAAGCAGTTAGACGAAGCATGGAGGGAGGTGCAATAAAGAAATGGTAAATGCAGAAAGGTCTATAGGACTTATCGGTCTCGGCTACTGGGGTAAAAACATCCTTCGCAATCTTCATGGTGAAGGGGTTTTGCATACTGCCTGCGACTCGGATATAGAAATACTGACGCAAAAAAAAGAAGAGTTTCCGGGGATTAACTATACGAATTCGTTTAACGATATACTCGGCAATCCTGAGATAAAGGCCGTAGTTATCTCAACACCGGCTGTAACACACCGTGAACTGGTTGAAAAATCTCTTCGCGCAGGAAAGGATGTCATGGTAGAAAAACCTCTCGCACTGACGGTCAAAGAAGGAGAGGGACTTGTCAGGCTTTCCGAAAGGAAACAAAAAATCCTCATGGTAGGGCACATCCTCCAATACCATCCGGCAATTATAAAACTGAGAGAGCTTATATCTTCAGGCGAACTCGGCAAGATACAATACATATATTCAAATCGCTTGAATATAGGCAAGTTGAGGACGGAAGAAAACATACTCTGGAGCTTTGCTCCGCACGATATATCCGTTATCCTCATGCTGCTGAACGAAGTCCCTGAAGAAGTATCTGCATTCGGCGGCGCTTACCTGAACAACTCAATTTATGATACTACTCTTACAAAACTCAGCTTTAGAAGCGGAGTTAAAGGCCATATCTTTGTAAGCTGGCTCCATCCCTTTAAAGAACAGAAGCTTGTAGTTGTGGGGTCGAAGGCAATGGCTGTTTTTGATGACGTAAGCAGCGAGAAGCTTTTTGTCTATCATCATAAGATAGAATGGAAAGAAGGCAAAATACCCGTTGCGATGCCTGCAAAATATGAGGTAATAGCAGTGAAAAAGGACGAACCCTTAAGACAGGAACTCCTGCATTTTATAGATTGTATCCTCACGCGGAAAAAACCACTTACAGACGGGCATGAAGGGCTGAATGTATTAAAAGTCCTCGAATCTGCTGAACTCAGCCTTTCAAGCAATTCTATAGAGAGGCAAAAACATGAACAAACCGGTTTTTATGTGCATGAAAGCTCGTTTGTAGAAGAAGGCGTAAAGATAGGTAAAAACACAAAGATATGGCACTTCTCGCATATTCTCAGAGATTCCCAAATAGGGGATAACTGCATTATAGGCCAGAACGTATCTATAGGCCCTGAGGCGCATATAGGAAACAGGTGCAAGATACAAAATAACGTATCCGTTTATAAAGGGGTCTATTTGGAGGATGATGTTTTTTGCGGGCCTTCATGCGTCTTTACAAATGTCTATAACCCGCGGGCATTCATAGAAAGAAAGAAAGAGTTCAGGGAAACTCGCGTTAAAAAAGGCGCTACAATAGGCGCAAACGCCACCATAGTGTGCGGGATCACAATAGGCAGATATGCTATGGTCGGGGCAGGCAGCGTCGTAAAATCCGACGTACCTGATTATGCCGTTGTTGCGGGCGTGCCTGCAAAACGGATAGGATGGACATGCAAATGCGGGACGACGCTGCATTTCAACAATACCGATGCCGAATGCAAATACTGCGGGAACATATATAAATATGAAGAGGGATTGTTCCGGGCGATAGAGGAAAAATGATGGATAAGATACCCATGCTTGATCTCAAGGCAGAGTACGAATACATGAAAGACGATATCGACGCTGCAATAAAAAAATGTCTTGCCCATCAAAAATGGATATTCGGCCCGGAAATAGCGGAACTCGAAGAGACCGTTGCCGGATATTTGAATACAAAATACTGCATCGGCGTATCATCAGGCACCGAGGCGCTTGTATTATCTCTGAGGGCTCTTGCCATAAAAACAAAAGGAGAAGAATTTTTCGGTGAAGAAGACAAAATAATTACCACTCCATTTACTTTTACCGCTACGGGCAATGCAATAGTAAGATCGGGCGCTACGCCCGTATTCGTAGATATAGACCCTGAGACCTATAATATTGATCTCAAAAAAATAAAAGAATATCTTGCCTCTGCGAAAAATGTGATAGGGATAATGCCGGTTCATCTTTACGGCCAGCCCTGCAATATGGATGAAATAATGACTATTGCGGCAGGGCATAATCTGTTTGTAGTCGAAGACGCGGCTCAGGCATTCGGCGGTGAATGGAACGGCAGTAAATTAGGCTCTACCGGCACCACAGGAGCCTTCAGCTTTTTTCCCTCAAAAAACTTAGGCGGATTTGGAGACGGAGGCATGATATCTACAAACAACCCCGAAATAAATGAGATTGTAAGAATGCTGATACGTCAGGGCGGCAAGGATAAATACAATGTTATGCATGTAGGATATAACGCCCGCCTCGATACCCTGCAAGCGGCAATAGTGCTTGCAAAAATGAAATATATAGATGAATTCATCGAGCGCAGAAGAAAAGTCGCTGAAATTTACAATAAAGAACTTAAAGGGATCGAAGGATTATCCTTACCGGAAATCCCTTATGCAGCATCCAGATATGCCTACAACCAATATACCGTCAGAGTTGATGCTGAAAAAAGGGATCCTCTGCAAAAATTTCTTAATGAAAAAGGCATTAGCACCATGATTTATTATCCCCTTCCGCTTCACAAAATGGCTTCTTTCGAGAGAATAGTGGAAATAAGCGGCTCATTGGAAGTTGCGGAGATGATGCCTCAGCAAGTACTGTCTCTGCCTATCGGCCCTATGCAGAAAGAAGAAGATACTTATTATGTAGCGAAGACTGTCCGCGAGTTCTTTGCACGCACGGTGTAAGATTATTTCAGCACCTCAAGCTCTTTGCGAGCATCGTGATAGTCTGATTTCAGTGATAGTGCTGCCTGAAATGACTCAATCGCCTTTTTAGAAAGCCCTTTTTCTTTATAGATTAGTCCGAGGTTATAGTATGCCCTTTCAAGATCGGGCTTAAGCCGAATAGTTTCCTTGAATTCCTTTAAAGCCTCATCAAGCCGTCCCATTTTCTTAAGCGCCAGCCCAAGGTTATAATGAGCCTGATCCATATCAGGCTTGAGTCCGATAGCTACGCGGTATTTTCTCTCCGCCTCTTTAAGACGTCCCTTCCTGAAAAGCTCTACGCCTATATTGTTATGTTCTTCTGCAAACTTTGGCCTCTGCCGTGAAATGATCTTATATTCTTCTATAGCGTTATCCAATAATCCCTGTGTCTCATAAATTCCGCCGAGATTATAATGGGCTTCTATATCATCGGCTTTGATAGCAATCGCCTTTTTTAACACCTCGGCTGCATCATCAAAGCGGCCTTGATTAATATAAACAGCGCCTAAATTTATATAAGCATCGGTATAAGTCGGATTAAGCTTTATGGCTGTGAGATACTCACGCGCTGCATCGTCAAGCATGTTCTTTTTAAAATAAACCCACCCTAAGTTATAATGAAGGCTGTCAAAATCTTTTTTTGTCAGAACACGCTTAAATTCACTTATGGCCTCATCAAGCCTATCCTACTTCGCATAGGCAGCGCCGAGATTATAATGCGTCCGCACTTTATTAGGACTCTTGTCCGTTGTATCTTTCCATAAGCTCACCTCATCCTGCCATATGGCGTTTCTTGCATATGCAGCCACGGAGAAGGCAATGACTACAATAATAAGCATCGGTATAATTATCCTTATCCTGTATGCAAAGGCATCAGCAGCCTGTAAGAAAAGCATTATCACTGCGATAATAAAACCTATAGATGAAAGATATAGCCTATGCTCGAAAATGACATCCGCTCTCGGTATAATGCTCGATTCCACTGCCAAGGTTATAAAAAACCAGAAAATCCCAAAGGACATCAGCCTCAAATACCCTTTATTTTCAACTGAACGGCGTGAACGATAAAGCAGATATATGCCGAAAACTACTATTGACAGGAGGAAAAGGAATGAGGAGAGAACCGGCAGAGCAAAGAATGAATGATATATCAGATAATCATAGTCGAAATTTTGATTGATCGGCAGAAACAGCAACCTGATATAAGTAACTATCACCCTGAATTGCGTAAAAAGGTAATCCCACCGCGAAATAACAGGAGAGCTTAATAATTCAAATTCGTCAATGTTGCCGGAGCCTGTAAGAGATGCTTTTACGCTCATCAAGGTAAGAGGAATAATAAGCATTGTCAGGAGAATCGGAGTCAAATACGCCAATCTTTTTTTAATATTACCATAGAGGAACATAAACTCATAAAGCGCAATCATCATAGGAAGGGTAAATGATATCTCCTTTGTCTTCATCGCCAAAACAGCGGAAATTACAGAGCCATAATAATAACCCCACTTTGTAAATTTTATATATCTTGTCTTTTGATCATTGCCTTGACCGCTGACTGTCATAAGCCTTGATTTTATGTAAAAAATAAGGGAAAATAGGTAAAACAATGTTGCAAGAGAAGCAAATCTCTGCGAGATATAGGTTACAGCCTGTGTCTGTATAGGATGAACGACAAAGATAAAGGCGGAAAAAAAGGCTATAAGATTACCGTTTTTATGCTCCTGCAACCCGTTAAAAAATGGAGTCCTGAAAGTAAGAATAATCAGCCAATAACCAAGAAGCGCATTTAGGATATGCACTGTAATATTAAATATGTGATAACCCGCAACGTCGAGTCCGTGAATTTTGTAATTTACCGCAAAAAATAGGTAGCCTATATATCTGGACTCAAAAAACTTTTTTACTTCCTTGTATGTATCGACCTCTTGCAGCACAGATGGATTTTTAAAGAACCGGAAGCCCTTTATTGCCGGATTGTCGGTAATAGTCCGTTTATCGTCAAATTCAAAAGGCGCCGTCAATGTGTTTGAGTAGACTAAAAACCCGAGTATTAAGATTGTCAGGATGTGAATGCTTGTCTTATGGAATAAAAGCGCTCTTAGGGTTTTATCCATCTGAATTTCCTGATTTTAATTTTTTAAGTTCATCGCGAGCTTCCGCATAATCCGGTTTAACTCTAACGGCAATTTTAAATTGTTCCATTGCCTTACCTAATTGCCCTTTCCCTTTATAGACAAGTCCGAGGTTATAGTATGCCCTTTCCAGTCCTGGGTTAAGCTGGATGGCTTTATTGAATGCTTTTACAGCATCATCAAGTTGTCCTTTTTTCTTGAGGGCCAGCCCGAGATTGTAATGCGCCTGAACCATATCGGGCTTCAACTGTATGGCAATCCTATATTTTGTTATCGCCTTATCGATCTCTCCTTGTTTAAAGTATTCTACACCAAAATTATTCTGCATATTTACCATATCTGGATTGAACTTCTGCGCATTTCTGTAATCACTAACCGCCTTATCGATTCTGCCAAGTTCTTCATATGCTAATCCACGATTATTATACGCCTCTGCATAAAGAGGATAAATCACTACGGCGTTGGTAAAGCTCCTAATGGCATCCTTAAAGCTCTTTAGTTTCATATAAGTAATGCCTATGTTATTATGTGCACTTTTATTATACGGATTGAGTTTCAAATCTAATGCAAACTCCTTCAATGCTTCATTATAATGTCCTCTATTTAAGAATACGACTCCAAGGTTATTATGGGCATTAGTAAATTTAGGGTCAATTTTTATAGCTGCTTGCAGTTCTTTTGTTGCCTCATCCAATCTCCCATCTCTAATATAAGCCTCCCCTAAATTATTGCGTGTCCTTGCCTTTTGAGGGCTTTTCCTTACCGCATCCTCCCATAGACTAACCTCGCTATGCCAGACCATATTCCTATCATACGCAGCCGCTGAAAGAACAAGTGCTATCACAACAAGCGCCGGCAATATTAACCCTCCTATCACCGGTATTTTCTCTATGAAAAATCTTTTGGCCATCACCACAAATGTTATTACTGCAATAACAAAACCGACAGAAGACAGATAAATCCTATGTTCAAATGTAATCTCCGACCTCGGTATGATGCTCGACTCTACCGATAACGTTATGAAAAACCAAAAAATGCCAAAGGATATAAATCTTAAACATCCTTTGTTTTCAACACTGCGGCGTGAGCGGTAAAATAAATAAATACCAAGACCCGCGATTGATAAAAGGAAAAGGAAAGATAAAAAAATCGGTAGAGCAAAAAAGGAACTATATATCTGATAATCATAATCGAGATTCTGATCAACAGGGAACAACAACAACCGCAGGTATGTAACTATCACCCTAAATTGTGTAAAAAAATAATCCCATCGTGAAATATCTCCGGAACTTATAATTTTCAATGATTCATCCATAATGCTTATTTCAGCAAGAGACCCCTTTGTCATTAGAAAAGTTAAGGGGATAATCGCCATCGTAAGAAGTATCGGTATAAGATAGAGCAGCCTTCTTCTCATGCTGCTTTCAAAAAACATAAACTCATAAAGCACAATTACAACCGGCATGGTGAAAGATATCTCCTTCGTCTTCATAGCTAAACCGGCTGATATAAGCGAGGCAATATAAAAGCCATACCTTCCGCCTTTAGACTCCACAAGTCTCGATTTTATGTAATATACAAGTGAAAACAGATAAAACATTGTTGCCATCGACGTGAACCGCTGGACAATATACGTAACTGCCTGTGTCTGTAT
>JACREW010000024.1 GCA_016212685.1 Nitrospirota bacterium | reverse complement strand
TGTTTACCGCGCTTTCCACTACCTGCTTGGTCTCGAACACCTCTATGTCGCAGTTCTTAGGGCTTATGCGCAGGTCTATATTGGTCCTGCCGCCGAACTTTTTCCTTACCGCGGAAAGGAGGGCGGCCTCAAGCACATTCAACAGCGCATCGCGGGAGATGCCTTTTTCCCTGCTTATCTGGTCTATAACAAAACACAATTCTTTCGACATGTGATATCACCTCAAAACTCTATTTCAAGCCTTGCCTTTGAAATCTTGTCCATCGGGATAAAAATATCCTTCCCTTCCCCTTTTTTACCGAGCTTGAGCCTTATCCAGCCTTCTCCCACATCGATAATCCTGCCTATGAAAAATGTCTGGTTGTCTATCTTTTCCGTAACGACAACCCGCGCAAGTTTTTCTATATTCTTCTCGAAGTCTGCCTGCTTTACAAGGGGCCTGTCGAGCCCCGGAGACGATACCTCCAGCACGTAAGACCCCTTTATCGGGTCTTCCACATCCAACAGCGCCTCGAGGCTTCTGCTCATCCTTTCGCAGTCCCCAATAGTCACCCCGCCTTCCTTGTCAATGACTATGCGTACCGTTGCCTTCCTGCCGCTGCCGACAATGTCGACGCCGACGAGTTCGAAACCCTCGCCTTCCGCTGTCTGTGCGGCAAGCTCCTGAATTTTTTGTTTTATCGAATCCATCTTTCCGTTCCTAAAACAAAAGAGTGGGAAAACCCACTCTTTAACGGTAAAAAGAAAAACTTATTAAAATATAACAGTTTTTAAAACAAAAAAGCAACACCATGAGGGCATCTTTGCCCCCATGGTGTTTTTATAAACACTATTTTTTCGGAGCTTCTGCCGGTTTCTCCGGTGCAGGAGCCGGAGCAGGAGCCTCTGCCGGCTTCGGAGCTTCTGCGGGAGCAGGAGCCGGCGCAGGCTTCGGTTCTTCAGCCTTCTTGCAGCCGACTGCAAAGGTAAATGCTACGAGAAGCATAAGAGCGAGTATAAAAGCTAATGCCTTCTTCATTATTTTAGTCACCTCCTTCCAAATATGGATGCTAAAAATTGGGGGTATTTTCACCAACTCAATTATTAACATATACGTCATTTCTTGTCAAGAAATAAATTTAAAAAGCTGAATTTAAGGCGTATTTTTTACGCGTTAAAAATCGGGTATAGTTTATCATACGTCTCAAGAATATGCTCCGGTATAACCCTAACCTCTCCGAGGACCGTCATAAAACTCGCGTCTCCGGCCCACCTCGGCACTATATGAATATGAATGTGCTCTTCTATCCCCGCGCCCGCAACCTCTCCTATGTTTATCCCTACATTAAATCCCTCCGGATTAAACGCCCGCTTTAGACAATCGACCGAATATGCGGTAACCGCCATAAGTTCCGAAAGCGTTTTTTCAGAAAGACCCTCAAAGGACGATGCGTGAGCATAAGGCACGATCATCAGATGTCCGTTGTTGTAAGGATATTTGTTCATGATCACATAAACATCTTCAGACCTATAGAGGATAAGATTATCCCTGTCCTTATTTTCATGGGGCTTCACGCAGAACAGGCACTCCTTTTCCTTTTCGGAAAGGATATACTCCATTCTCCACGGCGCCCATAATGTTTTCACCGCGCCTCCGCCAATCTTTTCAATACCTCCTGCGCATCCGCCCATGTCAACTGCTTGTCCTTAGGGTTTCTAAGAAAATATGCAGGATGAAATGTCGGCATAACAGGAATTCCCTTATATTCGAAGAAATGCCCCCTTATCTTCACAATAGAAAACTTGGATAGAGGCGTCTTCAATCCCATAAGCGTGTGCGATGCTATCTTTCCGAGCGCCATTATAACCTTAGGAGCTATTATGTCAATCTGCCTTTCAAGGAAGGGTAAACACGCTGCAATTTCATCATCATGGGGATCGCGATTCGCCGCAGGCCTGCATTTTACGATATTCGCGATATAAACATCCTCTCTCGTAAAATTCAAACCCGATGCCTTTCCCATGTTAGTGATCAGGCTCGTCAAAATCTGCCCGGCTTCTCCCACAAACGGTCTTGCCTGAATGTCTTCGTCTTTCCCCGGCGCTTCCCCGATAAACATAATCGAGGCGTCCGCATTGCCTTCGCCGAAAACTATATTCGTCCTTCCATTTGAAAGCTTGCACCTCCGGCAGTCGCCTATCTCCTCGCGAAGCGAGTTGAAGGCAGCAGTTTTGTCCAGCGACGTATCGGGAAAATCTTTAACAGCGCTGTCATTGCGAGCCATAGGCGAAGCAATCTCAAGAGAATTAGATTGCCTCGTCGCTCCGCTCCTCGCAATGACATTTTGAGGAGCATGCATAAATTGGCTTGACTCTATTTCAAGCGGCAGCCTCTCAAATCCGAGATCCCTATAGAACTCCAGCGCTATTTTCAAACTGTCAATCGTGTTCATAATTTAATTGGCTTTCATATTCTTATACTTCTCGATCCTTAAGTAGTCTTTATTCTTCTCAGAATTATCTATCAGGTCATCGATAAAGCTCTGTTTCATTCCGAACTTCTCTGCCCTGACGAGATTGTCCTCGAGAAGTTTTATGGCAGAAAGATATTCGTTCTGGAACGTATAATTTCCGGCCATCTCCCACAATCCCACAACCTCTCCTCCCTCGTTTCCCAATTCCCTGAAGATATTTATGGCAATAACTATACTCTTTTCTGCGTTTTTATAATCAGCAAGTTTTTTCAAAACACGGCCGATGCCCAGATATTCCTGTGCAATCATATGCTTGACAGCGCCTATTTCAAGCCCGACCTTCAAGGAATCTTCATAGTATTTTAGGGCATCTCTATATTCCCCCTTATCCATCAATACATTTCCCATATTATTTAATGCAACCGCCTCCCCTTCCCTGTTCCCTGTCCTCTTTACAGTATCGAGGTATCTGTTGTAATAATACAACGCCTTCTCATACGCCTTCTTCTGCTTGAAGATATTCCCTATGAGATTATAAACCATACCGAGTCTTACTTCATCACTGCCTTTCTCTGAAAGTTCCTGTGCAAGCAGCGCATAGTCTATGGCTTTATCGTATTCGTCAAGGCTTATGAGAGACATAGCAAGATAATAACTGCCTCCGAACCCCCCCCTTTTATAGCCCAGTTTCTTTGACGCATCGATGGCATTTCTGGAAACCCCCTCCATGCCTTTATAATCACCCCTCTCATAAAATGACCATGCCTCATCGAGCATTGTGTTTATGCCTGATATTTCCTTATATATTGCAAGCTCCGAAGACTTCAAAGTATTTGCGATATTCTCCTCCATCTTGAAGTCATGGTTCACCATCAATGCATATTCCAGCCTCTCCTTTGCCATCTCCCTGTCTCCCGTGCCCATGAGGATCTGCGCCATCTGCAGGGAAACCAGCGCCTTTACATAATCCTTCACCGCAATATTCAGAAATACTTCTTTATTCGCCTTATCAGAGGCTATCTTAAAAATTTCTGCCGAGCTTCTTTTGTCTCCTTTAGCAGCAAGCACCCTGCTCTTGTCCATCAATGCAAGGGTTTCAAGTTCTGCATCTTTAATCTTTGCGCCTATAGCTATAGCGCTGTCCAGGTGTCTTTTCGCATCCTCATATTTATTTAACCTCGTATAGCATTCTGCCACATTGTAATGGAGTCTTCCTTCAACTGCCAGGTTGTTTTGTTTTGAGGCTATTTCAATGGCCTTCTCATTGGCATTGATAAAGTCCCCGCACTTTCCCTCCCTGTAAAATATACCTGCCGCATCCAGCAGTTCCTGCAGGGATTTTTTGTCTGACTTATTTTTAACAGTTTTTGCAGAGACTTGTTCCTTTTGTCTGCCGGCCCTTTTTGTTTTTTCCTTAACCCCTTTCTCCTTTATCTTTTCCTCCGCCCTCATTTCCACCTTTTCTTCAGCTTTTAAGCCGGCAGCGTCAGCCTTTTTAACTTTATCTTGGTTGGTTATGATTTTTATGTTTTTTTTACCCTCTGATTTCGGTTCCTCGATCTTCGCATCTTCTTGCTTTTTTGCGGCGGGGACAATCTCTTCTTTCGAGTTTTTATCTTCTTTTAATTCCCTCTTTAGTTCCTCTTCGGCCTTTGCTGTCTTTTTCTTATCCGGTTGTCCGCCTGAAGAGACCTTTGCCCCGCCGGGAAGAAGGATAAAATATTCACGCACATCCTCCGGGACTTCGAATACTATAGTATCTTCCATTCCTTTATCAGCACCGATTTCCATCCTTCCAAAGCTCTCGGTGCCAAGCCTCATAGAGCCTGTTGCGCCCAAAGAATAATCCCATCGTTTATTTTTGCCGTCAATCAGCATAAGGTCTGTAAGAGTGTTTGTAGGAATAGCGATGCTGCCCTTGTTATAAACCTTGAACCTTACGATTATAAACTTTCCGTCTGCCTTCTTTGAAAAGACCCCTTCTCCGATGGATTTTGTCTCCTTAATCTCTGTGATTATATATGCCGCTCTGATTACATGCTCCTGCTTGCCGTCAATGTACCGTATCTTCTGAAGGATTGTCTGATTGGCGCCGTATTCTGCTGAAGCTTCGTGACATAAAGTAAAAATCATCAGAAAGAGCGGGAGCATGCGAATACCCTGCGGCAGAGACCGCAGGGCGCTGTTAACAGTATCATTTATCATAAGAATATCCTATTCGTTTTTCATCCTCTTATATTTCTCGACCCTTGCGCGGTCGTTGCTTTTTTGGGCATATATAATAAGGTCATTAATGAAATTTCGTTTTATGCCGAACATCTCTGCGCGGTCCATATTATCTTCGAGCGCTTTTATCGCCTCTCCGTACTCATGCTTAAGCGCATGAATTTCAGCCGTCTCCCACCACGCGAAAAGCTCTCCGCTTACGTCTCCCGATTCTTTGAATGCGTTTACCGCATCGACTGCGCTCTTAATTGCCGATTCGTGCTCCCCGAGTTTTTTCCGGATACGGCACACGCTCATGTGCCCCTTAGCGATAAAGCGTTTACCTGCACCCGATTCAAAGCCGGCCATGAGGGAATCCTCGTAACTGCCGAAGGTATCTTTAAAAACATCGACAGATGCGCCTGCCCTGTCTTCGTTTGCAATAATATTCTTTATAGAGGTCAGATATTTTTCATAAGAAACCAGCGCATTTTTATACATCCCTCCCTGCTCGAAGACCCTTCCCATAAGCTTATAAACTATGCTCGACTTTATGCCGTCACGCATCTTTTCTCCGAGTTCCTGAGCGCGGAGCCCGAAATCTATAGCCTTGTGATAATCCTTGACATTTACATAATATAAGGCTAAATAATAATATCCTACAAACATGCCTCTCTCATAGCCGGAGTTTTTTGCCGTTATTAAGGCATTCTCAGCCATCTCCTTCATGGCCGAATAATCTCCTTTCTTGTAAGACTCCCATGCCGAATCGAGCGCTTTGTTCGCATCTCCTATTCTTCCATGCCGCGTCCCTGCTCCGGATGCGGCAATGGATTTATTTTCGTTCTTTTGGTCGCCGGCTGCTTTCGGCTGTTTTAAGGCGGAAACCGTTCCGCCGCCCGGAAGGACTATATAATAATCTTTAACGTTTTCGGGAATATCGAACACGACAACATCCTCTATTTCCATGCGGGAGCCGATCTCCATCATCGTAAAGCCCTCTGTTCCGAGCCTCAACGAGCCTGTAGCGCTTACTGACTGTTTCCATTGTCTTTTCTTGCCGTCAATCAACATAATATTTGACAATGCATCCGCAGGGAACGGCATAGAGCTTATATTTTTAACTTTGAATTTCACGATAACGAACTTACCCTCAGGCCTCTTTAAAAATATCCCGTCTCCTAAATGCCTTGTTTCCTTTACGCCGGTAATCGTATATGTTGCCTTAATCCGACTGTTGTTTTTATCTTTTACTATCTGGTTGACAGGCTGGTTAAGTCCCGCCGGTTCCCTGTTCGCCTCTGCGGCGACTGTATGAAAACCCGCTAAAAAAAACAACGGTAAACACGCCAAGAACCGGACGGCGCCTGCTGTGTCCAAACTCTTACCGCTCACCCCATTTCAATTTTGTCCTTAAGACCTGAAAATAATCCCGCTCGCACGGCATAAGGAGCCGCGTCGTAAATGCGGATTTTTTTATCTCGATGGTGTCGTCTTTTTTCAAAGAAAATCCGACCTGACCGTCGAGTGTGAGGAAAACGTCTTCGCTCTCCGACCTGAGGATGATCTCTATGGTGAAATCGTCGGGCAGCACGATAGGCCTGTTGGTAAGCGTATGGGGGCAAATAGGAGTCAGCGCGATACTGTTCAGCGTCGGATAGAGTATCGGGCCTCCGGCAGACAGGGAATACGCAGTAGAGCCTGTAGGCGTGGCGATAATAAGGCCGTCCGCTTTGAATGTGGTCACATAAGAGTTGTTGATATATGTCTCGAGGTCTATAATGCGCGCCAGCGCGCCTTTGTTCACAACCACATCGTTCAGCACGATAAAATCAGCGATCTTTTCTCCGTGCCTTACCACAGAAGCGGCAAGCATTATGCGCTCTTCTACGGAACAGCTTCCGGAAAGCACTTTTCCCACTGCATCGAATATTTCGTCCCTGCTTACCTCGGTAATAAACCCGAGACCTCCGAGATTTACGCCGAGTATCGGGATCCCCTTATCTCCCACGAGCCGCGCAACTCCGAGCATCGTGCCGTCGCCGCCGAGCACCACGATAACATCAACGAGAGATGGGATATGAGACCTCGAATGTCCCTCCATATTAAGAATCCATGCCGTTTCGGAATCGAGGAATATTTCATACCCTTTGCTCCTGAGCCACGGAAGAAATTCCTTCAATATCTCGACAGGCTCGGGCCTCCCGATCTTACATATAATGCCGATCTTTTTCATTTATTCCTTCTATAATTATTTCCCTCGAATTTTCATTGCAATAATTTATTTTCACCTTAATCGCATCTTCGTAGATTTCGGCAGGCGACCCGGCAAGCCTCTCTGCCCATTCTACAACCGCCACCCCTTCGGAATCGATATATTCCCATATCCCGAGCGCCTCGATATCTTCCTCACGTTCCACCCTGTAAAGGTCTATATGATAAAACGGAGGGGAGGTCTCGTATTCGGCGGCAATAACTAAGCTTGCGCTCCCTATATCCCTTTCGGCAATGCCGAAGGCCGATGCGAGACCTTTGACAAATACCGTTTTACCTGCGCCGAGGTCTCCGTAAAGTAATACTATGCCTTTGCCCTTTGCCTTTAAAAACCTTCCGAGTTTAAAACCCAGCCCTTCCGTTTCAGACGGCGAATTTGTAATAATTTTCACCTAAAAATACCTTTATTTAGTAATCTCCCCTAACCCCTCTTTAAAAAAGAGGGGAATATTTAAAGTCCCCCTTTTCTAAAGGGGGATGTAGGGGGATTACTCATTTTCATCATCCTTTGTGTCTTTTAGACATGTGTATTTCACCTGAAAATATTCCTTCTTGCTATTTTGACATTCCTTTAATTATATCCATTTTGCCGATTATGCCGATAATCTTTTTGCCGTCGATAACAGGAATCAGATACGCCTTCTTCTCAGCCATAATAGTCGCTATATCCTCAATCGATGTATCTTCGGTAACGGTTATGACATCCTTTGAGCATATTTCATCCACGGTAACCGCAGCCATCTTTTTCATCTCTTTTTCGAGCTTGCCCGGGCTTTCGAGCATTATAAAGGCATCGAACAGCCTGACGACGGTCGGGATATGGAACCTCTTATTTTGGCTTATAAGGTCGTTCTCCGTAACAATGCCGTACAGATTGCCGTCTTCATCCACAACCGGAGCTCCGCTGATTTTATGCTCTATGAGCGTACGCGCAAGTTCCTCGATTGTAGTTTCCGGATTAGCCGCAATAACATTTTTTGTCATTATGTCTTTCGCTTTTAACATTGCATCTCCTTTATCTTCTATTCATCTATTATAAACCACGAAGCGGTATCAAACAATCCCTATGAATCCGTACTGTCTGCCTGTAACACCTTTCGCATACCGGTACGAATAATATTTTTCGGGAAGACAGAAGGTGCATTCATCCGACATCCATATATTGTCCGCCGGAACGCCTGAAGAGATGGCCTGATATTTATTTGCAGTCGGTAAATCAAGACAGTATTTTTCACCTTTTTTAATTATGTAATCTTCTGAACTCTGAACGGCTCGACTGAGCTCGCCGAAGTCTCCGAACTCTGAACTCGTCGCTTTTTCAACCGCCTCTATCACCTCGTATCCTACATTATAGCAGCACCATCGTATGCCTGTGCCTATAGCAATCAGGATATCGTCCGGCGATGAGTAAAGCCTGTCCGTCATTGTCCGTATCGTCTTCTTTAATATCTCCGCTGCGGTTCCCCTCCATCCGGCGTGGACGGCGCCCGCTATATGCCTTTTCGCATCATACAGAAGAACAGGCGCGCAGTCCGCAGTCTGAATGCCAATCAAGATGTCTTTCCTGTTAGTAATAACAGCGTCTGCTATTTTGGGATCAACATCATAATCCACGATTAAGACCTTATCCGTATGTTTCTGGATCGGCAGATAGACGACGCTGCCTTTTAACTCCGCACTCTGAACTCCAAGCTCCAAACTGCCGAATGCCTTTGTGGTAAAAAAGGCCTTTACAGGAAACCCGCTGAAAATAGGAGGGGTAATTATCGGCTCATAGCTCATCTTGCCATTGCATCTTCAACTTTGCTCAACAGTTCTGTATGCTGAAAAGGCTTCTGCAAAAAGCCAGCGGCCCCGGACTCGAAAAGCTCGTAAAAATACTGTTCTTCTCCGTATCCGCTGCAAATGAGAATCTTTGCGTCCGGCTTCAGCGACTTTATCTCCTTAAAGGTCTGCCGTCCGCCCTTTTCAGGCATCACCATGTCAAGGATTACGAGATCGATCCTTTCCTTGTTTTCATTGAATATTCTCACCCCTTCATTTCCATGAACGGCAAGCATCACATCATAGTCATACGCCTCCAGAATATCCTTCCCCAACTCCCTTACCACTTCTTCGTCATCGATGAGGAGGACAGTCCCTTTTTTTGGCCTTTCCCTCATAACCGTATCCCTCCTTTTTTCTTCTACTTCCCCTTCCGCCTTCGGCAGATATAAGCGCACAGTGGTGCCGAGACCCGGCTCCGAATAAACGTTGATATGGCCTCCGTGGTTTTTGATTATGCCGTAAACCATAGCAAGACCGAGACCCGTTCCTTTGCCGATGCCTTTTGTCGTATAGAAAGGCTCGAATATCTTCTTCTTAACCTCCGGCGGCATGCCTACTCCGGTATCCGTAACGCTGACGCGTATATATTCTCCCGGCGGTATCTGGAAGAAATCGACAACCTTTTCGTCATGAAGCAGATAGAACTCCGTCTTTATATAAAGCCTTCCTCCTTCCGGCATTGCATCCCTCGCATTGATGCAGAGGTTCATAATTGCCTGATAAAGCTGATTGCTGTCCCCTTCTATCGGCGGCAGGTTTTCTTCGGTATCCACAACAATCGTTATGCTCCTGTCAAAGGTCTCCCTCAGGAATGCGATCACTTCTTTTACGAGGTCGTTTATGGGCATTTTCGTCATAAAATATTTGCCCTTCCTCGCGAAGCCTAAGAGCTGCTGCGCGAGACTGGCTGCCCTCGAAGCGGATTTTTCTATGGTGTCTATGTATTTGTACAGCCTGTCGCCCTCTGTCACCATGCTCTTCGATAGGGAGGCATAGCCCAAAACGCCCGTCAAAATGTTATTGAAATCATGGGCGATCCCCCCTGCTAACATGCCGAGACTGTCCAGTTTCTGGGTCTGCATAAGGGTCTCCTCAAGCCTCTTTTTCTCGGTCATATCCACAAAATAGCCGTCGAAACCGGTAATATTTCCATGCTCATCGAATTCGGGATATACGCTCATAATCACGATAAGGTCGTTGCCTGCGCTGTCCATGATCCTTTCCTCGGAATTTTTGATCCCGGCGGATGCGGCCTTCTGGAGCCTGAGTCCGTTCATATGCGACGTAAAGAGCCCGCAAAATTCATTAGCTCCTCCGCAAAGTTCGTCGAACTTCCTGTTTGTCTCGATGATGGCGCCTTCTTTATCCAGCCTGAAAATTGCGTGCTCCACCCTCTCGAAGAGATCGTGCATCTTCTTTTCGGATTCTATCAGTCTCGACTCCCTGTCTTTTATAGCAACGGTCATCCTGTTGAACTCCGCAGCAAGGGTTCCGATCTCATCGCTCGAAGACTCTACTTTAATCTCGGGATACTCTCCTTCCTTTAGCCTTTTTACCGCATTTAAAAGCACCATGAGCGGCCTGACAGCTATGGTAATTAAAAAATATGCGAGGATGCTGCTTGCCGACGAGAATATAATCGCAAGCATCAGATCCCTCAAGACAATCCTGCGTTCGGTTTCTTTCATTGTCGATTTCGAGAAGCCTATCCCCACCCACCCTATATGCTCTTTTATATGCCTGCCGGAATCTTCCTGAAATATTCCGATATCCTCAACGCTCTTTACGGTGAAGACCGGAGTATAAAAATCAAAACGGTCATCCGTCTCGAAAAAGGTAACCGGCGCGTCGGGAGATATCTTGAGAGACTTGTGCGAAACTAAAAGGCCTTCCTTCATGAGAACCTCCATCCTGCTGTCGTAAAAAGCGACTGATACGATATCAGATGCGGTCTTCAGATACGATATGGCGCGCTTCAGAAGTTCGGGATTGCCGGAAAGTATAGGCAGCTCGCCTGTCTTTCCGGCAAAGGCGGTAATTACTTCGGACCTCTTTATAATTTCCGTGCGCATTATATGTTTTTCCATACGTATGGATTCATAGGTGTATACTACCGACACGATAATCAGGATCGGGATGATAAAAAGCAGCGCCTTCTTTCTGAACGTCAATCTCATGGATATACCCTCTTGGCCCTTTTAATAAACTCATCCGGCATCTGTATATTCATCTTTTTAGCAGTATCCGTATTTATATAAAGATTAAAAACAGCAGGTGACGATACAGGCACCTTGCTTGCGCTTCCCTCAGCAAGCACAGCCTTTGCAGTCTCCCCTATTTGCCTCCCAATATCTTGAGGATCGAAAACAAGGGCAAAAAAAGCGCCGTCTTTCACGTATTTTTCGGATATGCCTAATATAGGGATTTTATTCCTGAACGAAAACAGATATGCCTCTTCCATTGAGGTTGGAGACAGAAAATTTCTGTCGGGCAAAAGCAGCAATGCGTCCATGCCGCCGAACGACTTGAGGGCATTGATAAACGCATAGGAATCTTTTGCCTTATAAGCCTTGATATGCGGGTAGTCCGTCGACTCCAAAAGCCTTTCTGTCCCGGAGCTGTAGACCATGCCTATCTTCTTTATGCGCGGAAAGAATTTATTTATGACCGAGATATATTCGCCGACAGGCGTCTCGAGATAAATGCCTGTTATGTTCTGCCTTTTAACATTAGGGGGAGAAACGACCATGCCGTAGATAATGGGTATTGTCTCGGGCAGGTGAAAGGCGCTTTCGAAAGCATCCCTTCCGAGGGCTATGACAACCTTTGCATCCTCTTTTTCGATAATAGAGCTTAATCTGTTTTTGACATCGGACGGCGCGTATGCCTTTACGCTAAACGGCAGAACATCCTTTATCCCTTTGACTGCATCCGCCACAGGTTTAATCTGCGTATCTCCGACGATAATCACATCTGCCGAATGACATGGGGATGTATAAAAGAAAATGATCAGCGTGAAAAACAGAGGGAAAATTTTCTTTTTATTAGACATGTAAGTTTCGATGTTATTAGATATAGACGCTATCAAGTGCCTCAATCCTTGACTTAACCGGTGGAACCTCTTCCGGGTCGATAATCACATCCAACACCGTAGGAACTCCTGCTGATATTATATCATTTATCATTTTCTTATTTATCTCTCCGGGTTTTGTAATCCTGATTCCCCTCGCGCCAAGTCCCTCTGCAACCTTAACGAAATCGACCTGCTTGAACCTTGACGGCATGCCTTCTGGACTGGATAAAAGCTTCCAGCCATGATAAACCAACCCGAGCATGGAATTATTCAATATTACCCATATTACAGGAATATTATAATTAACTGCTGTTGCCACCTCCATGCCGTTCATCAGAAACCCTCCGTCACCAACTATAGCAACAACAGGTCTCTCAGGCGCAGCCAGTTTTGCGCCGATAGGCGCAGCTACACCATATCCCATCGAGGCAAAACCGAGGGGAACGTAAAATGAATATGGTTTCGCTGCATTTACATAGCGTATAGCCCACGCTATGCTGCTGCCAATATCCGCAAAATAAATTGTATCCACAGGCAAACTATCAGTAAGGTCTTTCATCAACCTTTGTGGTTTATATGGCATTCCACTCGATTTAATAAGCTCTTGTCTGTCAATCAAGGCAAATTTCTTCTTTAATCTTTTTACCTCCCTCTGTCTCCTATCTCCAACAGATACTTTCTTTCCTTGCCTTTTCAGTT
>JACREW010000006.1 GCA_016212685.1 Nitrospirota bacterium | reverse complement strand
CTATTATGGCTTTGGGAGGCAGGGAACAGACTCCTCAAAGGGTTCATTGACCCAGGTGACATGGAGTTCTCCTGCCTGTCCAACTTTAACGGGTAAAACCCGTTTATATAAACGTTATAACACAAATTCTTAGTAGGAGGTAATGTTAATGGGAACAGCAATTAAAATGACTTCAATAAGGCTCGATACAAAACTTGCCGATGAGGCGGTAAGGGCGCTTGGCGCTAAGAGCAGAAGCGAGGCCGTACACATAGCCTTAAGGGAGATGGTTACCCTTAAGAAATTTAAGGAGCTTATGTCAAAACATGGCGGAAAACTGAAATTTGAAGCATATGATAAATAGGATTATTATTTTTGACACCGCAGTCTTTATAGATCATTTAAGGACGAATAAATACATTAACCATTTTCAGGACATAAGTGGTCTTATAAGGAATTCTTCTGTTGTTCTATCGGAATTAGCAAGAGGAGCTACAAAAGAAACAGAATTAGATTTCATAGCGACTCTGGCAAAAGACCATCCGATATTGACTCCTACAGAAAAGAACTGGCTGGAGTCGGGGCAGATATTATCAATGATTTATAAAGACAGAGGATTTTCTTCCGACAAACTCAGAGACCTGCACTTTGATGTACTGATAGCCCTTACTGCGAGGAATTACGGGGCGACCGTTATTACTTCAAATAAAACAGACTTTGAGATGATAAGAAGATATAGAGACTTTAGGCTGGAAGTCTGGTGATACGGTTTTCAGGGCTTCTGTAATAGGCAATTAACAAAGAAGTAGAATAAGCATAAAAATAAATGTTGGGCAGACAAGATAAATTATGAAGATGAATCATGGCTTTTCATGGCAATATGACGAGTTCAAGCAAGTAGGCACGGACTACGGTAGCAAGGCCGAAGTAGAAATCTACGATTCGAGTCATGCAGATTTCCGAGACATGGAGGCCGAAAGCATAAGAATTCTCGATTCGCTTGAAATCAAGAGAAGCAATGTGCTGATCGATTTTGGATCTGGAACCGGCACTTTTGCCATTCAAGCAGCGCGACGCTGTGCCAGAGTGTATGCCGTCGATGTTTCACGGGCTATGATCGACCGCGCGGAGGCCAAGGCAATCAAGGCTGGAACATCGAATATTGAGTTTCACCATGCTGGGTTCCTGACCTACGAGCATAATGATTCACCCGTTGACGCCGTCGTTACGACATTTGCCTTCCATCATCTGCCAGATTTTTGGAAGGGCATCGCGCTGAAGCGGGTTAATAGCATGTTGAAGCCTGGCGGCCAGCTTTATATCCATGATGTCATCTTGGAGGAAACCAATGCAGTCGAGAATATCGCGGCATTGATCGATAAGCTGGCGACAGCAGGAGGGAAGCTGCTGCGAGAGGATACCGAAAGACATTTCAGGGACGAGTATTCGACCTATGACTGGGTGATGGACGGCCTCTTGTCCCGATCTGGTTTCACGATCAAGAGTAAGCACATAGAGGGTGGTGTGCTCGGAACTTACATATGCACCAAGAACTAAAAATGCCCAAAGCACTGCACCGGCATACTTTCAGAAGAAGATATGCTCATGATTGGCAAGGCGATCAAAATACAATTGGATATTTACTGAAAGTTGGCTAATAGTATGACCAGCGGATGGCTTACACTTTCACAATGCTTAATTGTCTTATTAATGGAACCTGCCTATTTAGGCAGATATATGTTTTATTAGGCTCTGGAATATCTCGTAAGCATCATAAACTCCGGTCGCATCTATCCATTGGATCCCTTCTTCTTTTTTGAACCATGTGAACTGTCTCTTTGCGTAATTCCTTGAGCGTTTTTTCACAAGGGCAACGGCCTCGTCAAGGCTGATTTCTTCGTTCAAATGCATTGCTATTTCTTTGTAGCCTATTGCCTGCATGGAACTAAGACGGTGAAGGGGTGAATCGGTGAAGGGGTGAATCGGTGAAGGGGCAAGTCTTTTCCTTCGCTCTTCTATCAAGCTTATCAGCTTTTTCACTTCATCAACCAGCCCGTCTTCGATCATTTTATCGACCCTTTGCTCGATCATTTTGTACAGCTCTTTTCTGTCCCTTGTAATTCCTATTTTTGTAAATTCATAGGGAAGAGGCTTTGTTAATGCCCAGTGCATTTCAGACATGACGTTATCGCTTTTCAGGCAGACTTCCAATGCCCTTACAATACGTCTCATATCTTCCGGCATTATTTTCGATGCGGCAGCGGGATCGAGACGCTTCAGGTAATCGTATAAATATCCGGGAGTCTCTTTCTCTTTTCCAAGCAACTCGTTTCTTAAATCCCAGTCAGCGGAAGGCCCGCTGAAAATCCCCCTTGTCATCGCCTTTATGTAAAGCCCTGTGCCGCCGACAACTATCGGGATTTTATTTAGATCATGCAGATTTGCGATTATCGGTTGGACAGCTTTTATATATTCCCCTGCGCTGTAAGATTCCCACGGTTCCACAATATCCATCATATGATGTCTTACGGTTCTTCTTTCCTCAATTGTCGGCTTTGCCGTTCCGATGTCCATATGCTTATAGATCTGCATGGAGTCAGAGCTTATGATTTCCGTGATCAGGCGCTTTGCAAGGAGTATGGATGCCGCTGTCTTTCCGACCCCAGTGGGACCGAGGAGGATGATTACTTTTTTCATGGAAAATATTATAATAGAAGTTTATAATAATTAGCTTAAAAAGAAATTCGGAGGTCTCTTATGCTTCTTAAAGGCAAGGCCTGGAGATTCGGCGACGACATAGATACGGACGCAATCATACCTGCAAGATACCTTAACACATCCGATCCGAAAGAGCTGGCAAGGCATGTGATGGAGGACGCGGATAAAGAGTTTCCTAATAAGGTAAAGGCAGGAGACATGATCGTGGCGGGCAAAAACTTCGGCTGCGGCTCATCGAGGGAGCATGCCCCCATTGCAATAAAGGCCGCAGGCATGCAGGCGGTTATAGCAAAGAGTTTCGCGAGGATTTTTTACCGCAATTCCTTTAATATAGGACTTCCTATATTCGAATCCGAAGAGGCGTCCGAAAAGATCAAGGAAGGCGATACGGTGGAGATAGACGCAGACAGCGGAATTATAAAAAATCTTTCTGCTGGGGAGCAGTACGCAGCCAAGCCTATACCTCCGTTCATGCAGGAGCTGATAGCCGCGGGAGGCTTGATCGAATGGACAAAAAAGAAGATAAAGGGAGCTGCGGCATGAGCCGGAAATCAGATAAAAAATACAATATTGCGGTCATACCCGGAGACGGCACAGGTCCCGAGGTCGTTGCCGAGGGAATAAAGGCACTTAATGCGGCTTCAGCAAGGTTCGGATTCAATCTCGATTATCATTATTTCGATTTCGGCGGCGAGCGCTATTTAAAGACAGGCGAAGCGCTTCCGGACAGCGCGATAGACGAGTTCAGAAAATTCGACGCGATATTCCTCGGCGCTATCGGACATCCCGATGTAAAACCCGGCATACTCGAAACGGGAATTCTCCTTAAAATACGTTTTACCCTCGACCAATACATAAATCTCAGGCCGGTAAGGCTCTACCCGAATGTCGAGACCCCGCTTAAGGATAAGGGGCCGGAGCATATAGATTTCGTAGTTATCCGCGAAAACACAGGCGGCATCTACACCGGGCACGGCGGCGCGACACGCGTGGGCACGCCTGATGAGATAGCTACACAACTTATGATCTACGACCGGCGCACGGTTGACCGCTGCCTGAAATACGCCTTTGAACTGAAGAAAAAGCGCAACGCGATGAATCCTAAATACGCCGAAAAACCGATCACGCTCGTTCACAAGCGAAATGTTCTTACCCATGCCGGAGATCTCTGGTACCGCGCTTTTGAGGAGATGGGATCGAAATTCTACCCGGAACTCAAGCGCGACTACAACCATGTCGATGCCGCTAATATGTGGTTCGTGAAGAACCCGGAATGGTTCGACGTGGTCGTTACCGAAAATCTTTTCGGCGATATTATTACGGACCTCGGCGCGATGATACAGGGCGGGCTCGGCGTAGCATCCGGAGGGAATATTAATCCGGAGGGCATCTCTATGTTTGAGCCCATGGGAGGAAGCGCTCCCAAATATAGGGGACAAGGCGTAATAAACCCTATGGCAGCCATAGGGGCCGCAATGATGATGCTCGATACGCTCGGAGAAGCAAAGGCTTCGCAGGCTATTGAAACATCCATGATTGAGGTAATGAGGAAAATGAAAAGCCAGGCTGCCGGGAAGATGGGATATTCGACCGCGGAGGTTGGAGATTTAACAGCAAAATATGTAAGCGAGATAAAGGAGTAACGGAAAGATGTTGAAGAAAAAAGAAAAATATGTAGTTGCTGTCGTAGGCGCAACAGGCGCTGTCGGCAATGAGATGATCACGGTTTTGGAGGAGAGGAATTTCCCCATAGAGAAATTGAGGCTTTTTGCATCCGAAAGGTCGGAAGGCAAGACCCTCCAGTTCGAGGGCAGCGAGATGCCTGTAGAAACTATTAATGAGGATTCTTTTAAGGGAATCGATATTGCCCTTTTTTCCGCCGGGGCCGAGAGGTCGAAGATATGGGCGCCTATTGCGGCAAAATCGGGATGCGTTGTTGTCGACAATTCGAGCCAATGGAGAATGGATCCTGAGGTTCCCCTTGTTGTGCCAGAGGTTAATGCCCATGACTTGAAATGGCATAAAGGAATCATTGCGAATCCGAATTGCTCAACTATTCAGATGGTTGTGGCGTTAAAGCCTATTCATGACGCGGCAAAGATAAAAAGGGTTGTTGTTACTACATTTCAGGCTGTTTCAGGCACCGGCAAAAAGGCTATGGATGAGCTTTTGCAGCAGACAGTCGACCTTTTGAATTTCAAGGAGATACAAAAAAACGTTTATCCGCACCAGATAGCGTTCAATGTGCTTCCACAAATAGATAAGTTCCTTGAGAACGGGTACACAAAAGAAGAGATGAAGATGGTTGACGAGACCAAAAAGATTATGGGCGACAACACTATCAGGGTTACGGCAACGACAGTGAGAGTTCCTGTATTCAGAGGTCATTCCGAGTCCGTGAATATAGAGACGGAGAGGAAGATGACCGCCAATGAGGTGCGTTCTGCCCTTTCAAAGGCTCAGGGGATTGTGGTCTTTGATGCGCCCGAAAAGAATGTATATCCCCTCCCAATAGACGTCGCGGGCAAGGATCCGGTTTACGTGGGCAGGATAAGGGAAGACGAATCAATAGATAACGGCATAAACATGTGGGTTGTGTCCGACAATCTGAGAAAAGGCGCTGCCCTTAACGCGGTTCAAATAGCGGAAGAGCTTATAAAATAAATTTTGGAGGTGAGTTATGGCAAGCATAACGAACGGAAAGGATTTTCTATTTACTTCAGAGTCTGTTACGGAAGGACATCCTGACAAGATCGCGGACCAAATATCCGACGCGGTGCTGGATGCGATTCTGGCGCAGGACCCTGTAGCAAGGGTTGCCTGCGAATGTCTCGTTACAACAGGCATGGCTTTTGTTGCCGGCGAGATAACGACAAGCTGTTATGTGCATATCCCGGACATAGTCAGGGAGACCATAAAGGAGATAGGGTATACGAGGGCAAAGTACGGCTTCGATTACGAGACCTGCGCTGTGATTACATCCATAGATAAACAGTCTATGGACATTTCAATGGGAGTGGACGTAGGAGGCGCGGGAGATCAGGGCCTGATGTTCGGCTTTGCCTGCGATGAAACACCTGAATTGATGCCCATGACCATTATGCTTGCGCATAAGCTCACAAGGAAACTGACCGAGGCGAGGAAGAAGGACGTGCTCGGGTATCTCCGCCCGGACGGAAAATCTCAGGTCTCCATCGAGTACAAAGACGGCAAGCCCCATAAGGTCCGCACGGTGGTTATATCTTCGCAGCACAGTCCGGACATAACATTAAAGGAGATGAGGGAAGATATCATAGAAAAGGTCATAAAGCCTGTAATTCCCCCTGAACTCCTCGATGAAGAAACAATCGTTTATCATATAAATCCTACCGGGAGGTTCGTTATCGGCGGGCCTCAGGGCGACACGGGATTGACCGGAAGAAAAATTATCGTAGATACTTACGGCGGCGTCGGAAGCCACGGCGGCGGATGCTTTTCAGGCAAAGACCCTTCAAAGGTAGACAGGTCGGCTTCATACATGGCAAGGTATATCGCCAAAAATATAGTAGCGGCAGGCATAGCGGCAAGGTGCGAGATCCAGCTTGCGTATGCCATCGGCGTGCCCGATCCTGTATCGGTTTTTGTCGATACATTCGGAACAGGAAAGATGGACGAAAAGGAAATATCGAAACTTATAGTGAAAAATTTCGACATGACCCCGAAAGGCATCATAGAAAAGCTCGATCTAAGAAAGCCTATATACAAACAGACCGCGGCCTACGGCCATTTCGGAAGGAACGAGGACGGCTACACATGGGAAAAGACCAATATGGCGGATACTCTTAAAAAACAGGCAAAAGGATAGGAGGATAGATGGCAAAGCATGATGTAAAAGATATGGGTCTTGCAGGCAAGGGAAAGCTTCGCATAGAATGGGCCGCTCACGAAATGCCGGTATTGAAGACTATTACCGAGAGATTCAAAAAGCAAAAGCCCCTTAAGGGCGTAAAGATTGCCGCATGTCTTCATGTAACTACAGAGACGGCGAGCTTAATGGAAACCCTTAAGGCAGGCGGGGCCGAGCTTACCCTTTGCGCGTCCAACCCCCTGAGCACTCAGGACGACGTGGCGGCATCCCTCGTAAAGAATTCTGGCATGTCGGTTTTTGCGATTAAGGGCGAGGACACAAAAACGTATTACAGGCATATAAAAGACGCCCTTTCCATAAAGCCTCATATAACAATGGACGACGGAGCGGACCTTGTCTCGATATTGCATAAAGAAGAAAAGGCGCTTCTTAAGCATGTGATAGGCGGAACCGAAGAAACCACCACCGGGGTTATAAGGCTTAAGGCAATGGCTGCGGACGGCGCGCTTCAATACCCGATAGTAGCGGTGAATGACGCCTATACAAAACATCTTTTCGACAATCGCTACGGTACAGGCCAGTCCACAATGGACGGCATAATCAGGGCAACAAACAGGCTTATAGCAGGCTCGGTATTTGTTGTCGCGGGATACGGCTGGTGCGGCAGGGGCGTTGCAATGAGGGCAAAGGGACACGGCGCGCGGGTGATAATCACGGAGATAGATCCCTTGCGGGCGCTCGAGGCTACAATGGACGGTTACGAGATAATGCCGATAAAAGACGCGGCAAGGATCGGCGACATATTCGTAACCGCAACCGGCGACATTAACGTAATTTCAAAGGGCTGCTTCCCTCTGATGAAGGACGGAGCCATAGTCTGTAACACAGGCCACTTTAACGTGGAGATAGATATAGACAGCCTTAAGAAAATGTCGAAGGCAAGAAGGATTATCAGGGATTTTGTGGAAGAGTATACCCTTAAAAGCGGAAAGAGGATTTATCTCTTAGGAGAGGGAAGGCTTATAAACCTTGCCGCTGCCGAAGGTCATCCGTCCGCCGTTATGGACATGAGCTTCGCGAATCAGGCATTGTGCGCCGAGTTTATGGTCAAGAACGCGAAGAAACTAAAAAACACCGTATACAGCGTGCCTGAAAAGATCGACAAAGATATCTCGCGCCTTAAGTTGAAGGCAATGGGCATCAAGATAGACACCCTTACTCCGGAGCAGAGAAAATATCTACAGAGCTGGGAGATGGGTACATAATAAAAACCTCAGAGGGGGACGAAAGTCCCCCCTTTTAAATCCGCTCTCATCGAATTATGCAGTTATAATCTGTCAGGCAGCAGCCGAAAGTGCTTGCCGAGCCTCGTTTTATAAATCCTGAAATCTCTATGGTCAAGCGTGAACATGGTCGAGATGTTTTCTGTCTCCGCCATTGCAACCAGTGTTGCGTCAGCCAAATCCATCGGAAGGTCATCATATTTCTTCATAAGATGTCTGCACTTCTTCATTAAATCCTTATCAATAGCGTAAATAGACACTGCGCCGCGCTCTAAGAATTCCCAAAAATCATCCTGAGCGTTTGATGAAAAGTTAAGAAGGTAAAACACCTCCGTAAGCACAGGCCATGTCGTTATAAGAGCTTCGTCAATCTTTTTGAAAATATTCAGGCAGAGATGATGTTTGTCGTCATTTTTGTCAAAAAGGGCAACAAGTGGTCCTGTATCAATTGCGATCATGTTTTTTCTTCTTAAACATCTCCCGCATGATTTCTTCGCCTCTCATCGAGAGGTCTTTCCTTCCACTGCCTTGTTTGCCGATTAAATCTTTGGAGAGTTCATAAGGAGTAATTTTTTTCTGCATGATTATTCCGGCGCAATACTCCTTTATCGAGTTTTTCATAAGTTTGCTTTTAGGCGTGCCGGCAATTTTTGACGCTTTATTTAAAAGCTCTTCCGTTTCTTTATCCAATCTTACGCTTACAGGCATACCGCCCTCCTGTTTATGTATTACAAAAATGTATCACAAATAGTATGATAGAGTCAAATAGTTCAAATATGCTTGACTGCATGCTGCCTGCCGGATAAAATGTTATCAAATGCAGAATAAGTATAAAAATGGATGTTAGATTAAAATAACATGTCATCTTCACCCAAGCCACTTTCAAAAACCGATCGTCTAACAAGGCGTATGCAGAGTTATGCAAGTGCTGAACGGCTGTTGCTAATGCGTAACCGTGGGGCGACCTGCAGTTGCAGATATTGAGAGACAAAGGAGTTTTAGAGTTTAAGGAAAACGGGAGATACGGTTTCAGATAACTCGGAAGACAAAAAACTGGAGATTGTCTATGCGAACATTAATCTGCCCTTTGGCTGGGGAATCGTGCGACCCAGTTCTTTTGCCGTGTCTATCCATTCACGAATGATAACCTCAACATTAGCTAAGGCCTCCTGATATGTTGCGCCGTCCGCTGTGCATCCCGGCAGTTCCGGGACCTCGGCAATGAATGCCTGATCTTCATCACTCCAGTAAATGATTACTTCATATTTATTCATCGGCAATTTCTCCTAATCTGTACTTTATTATTATACTACGAACCTGCTTTACTTGGTAAGGTTTGGCTTTATCGCCCATGGGCTGCAGGTTCAATATTTCTTCAATGTTATCTTTTGTAAATATTATGATGACTGCCGCGAATTCTCATTTTAAAGCTGACTTTTGTTGTATAATTCATTAACATGATATTGGGGTATCTATGGGCAAATATGAAAAGCTTCTAACCCGGATTTAAAAGGGAACTTCAGATGCCTTTGCTTTTGACTGATCCCACCGGAGGCAGAATAGTTTTTACCACTTACCGTTTTGATAAGAGTTTGGATATAAACCAGGTGATGGATGAGATGAAAGCTGATTCGGCTAAAATGGGGGCGCCGTACGAAGAGACAAACAGAAAATTAGTTAGTAATAGTTTAGTGG
>JACREW010000022.1 GCA_016212685.1 Nitrospirota bacterium | reverse complement strand
TCAATCATGCTTTTATAACAGATAGTATTATTGAAAGCCGTGTAACACTTAGCAACAAAGGAATAGGCTTCGTCTTTCCGCTTTATCTTTATAAGCAAAAAGAAAAACCTAAAAAGAAATCTTTTAGCAGTGTTATGTTGCTCTTTGAGCCGCAGGCGGAATATGATGTAAAGAGGCCTAATTTATCTCCTGCGCTGATAGAGGCGTTGTCAGAGAGTTTCAAGAAAAAGCCGGATCTGGAACAAATATTTTATTACATTTATGCAGTTTTTTACTCGAATATCTACCGCACAAAATACGCCGAGTTTTTGAAGATAGATTTTCCTCGTATCCCATTTACAAGAGATTACAAGCTTTTTAGCAGGCTGGCCGGTTATGGAGAGAAACTTGTTGAACTACATCTTTTCAAATCAGCGGAACTTGATAAGCATGCTGTTAGATTTCAGGGCAAAGGCGACAACAGAGTCGAGAAACTGAAATACGAGCAGGGAAGGCTTTACATAAACAAGGAGCAGTATTTTGAATTTATAGAGCCGGAAATCTGGAGCTATCAGATAGGCGGTTACCATGTATGCGAGAAGTGGCTGAAAGACAGAAAGGATAGAATTTTATCCCTTGACGATATAAAGCACTACCTAAAAGTTGTAGTCGCAATTGAAAAGACTGTTGAAATACAGAACGAAATCGACAGAATCTATCCTCAAGTCGAAGAAAATATTATAGAATTTAAAAACAAATGAACTTTGGAGATTTTGTGCAAGCAATAGATTACATTATCCGCGGCGATTATGTGATTACGATGAATGAAAAGCTCGATGTAATCCGCAACGGCGCAGTGGCGGTTAAAGGCGAAAAGATAATCGATGTCGGCGGCTCGGATGCGATATTGAAAAAATACTCTTCCGCTAATGTTATCGAAGGCAAGGACAGGATTGTGATGCCGGGACTTATCAATACCCATACTCACGCAGCTATGGTCTATTTCAGAGGTCTTGCAGACGACATGCCGTTGAAGGATTGGCTTGAAAAACATATCTGGCCTGCCGAAAACAGGTGGCTCAGCCCGGAATTCGTCTTCGACGCGACCAAGCTCGCATGCCTTGAGATGTTGAGGGGAGGGGTTACCGCATATAACGATATGTATTTCTTCGGGGAAAGCGTGGCGGCTTCAACCAAAGAGATAGGGATGAGAGCTGTTATCGGAGCAGGTATTGTGGATTTTCCGACAAAGACGGGGAACTCAGCGGACGAGTATATCAAAAATGCCGAAGGATTCATAAATGACTGGAAAGGCGACGACCTGATAACCCCGTGCATCGCGCCTCATTCCGCCTATGCTTGCTCGTCCGAGACATTGAAGAAGATAAAGGAGACCGCTGAAAGGCTCGATGTGCCCTTAAGCATCCATCTTGCCGAGACCGAATGGGAGGTAGGCGAGATTATATCGAAATACGCCAAAAGACCGGTAGAACACCTCGATGCCATAGGTTTTCTCGATAAGAATGTTTTGGCCGCCCATTGCGTTTGGGTGGATGACAGCGAGATAGAAATTTTAGCGCGGAAAAATGTCGGCGTTTCTCATTGCATCGAGAGCAATTTAAAGCTTGCGTCGGGCATCGCGCCTGTGCCGAAGATGCTGAGTTCCGGCATAAAGGTCTCATTCGGCACTGACGGGGCTGCGAGCAACAATGATTTAAGCGTTTTGAGCGAGATGTCCACCGCCGCAAAGGTGCATAAGGCGCTTGCCGGCAATCCGACGGTTATAGACGCGAAAACGGCGGTCATTATGGCTACTAAATGGGGTGCGGACGCCCTCGGTCTCGGAGGCACGGTTGGGAGTTTGGAAAAAGGAAAGCTGGCGGACATTATAGCCATTAATTTTAAAAAGCCGCATCTTGCGCCTATGTACGATGTTTATTCGCATATCGTTTATTCCGCTATGGCGTCGGATGTCGAAACGGTTATGGTGAACGGAAGGCTGATAATTAACGGCGGCAGGCTTGTTGCGGGAAGCGAGGATGATATAATTAATAAGGCAGTGGAATGGGGAAGAAAAATAGCTGCATGTTAGATATGTATGGAGGGCAAAGATGAGTCAAATCTTTGAAAATGCCGCTGCGTGCTGGAAGGAGATAATTGCGGACGCGTCAAAGGGAAGGGAGCTTTTGCCTGTCATCGAGAAATTTGCGCGGGACAATACAAGCCCGGCGAAAGTCGTATTCGGCACTTCGGGATGGCGCGGCGAGATAGGCACCGATTTTACGTTCAATAATATACGGGTCGTGACCGCGTCGATAACAGAGATGTTCAAAAGCGATGACGCCATTGTTATGCGGGCGATGGGGGTAAAGGATTTTGAGGAGATAAAAAAGAGGGGAGTTATTGTCGGGCATGACAACAGGTTTTTAGGCCCCGACTTTGCAATGGAAGTTATCGGCGTTCTCCAAAAGGAAGGCATAAAGACGTGGTATGCTGGAGAGGCTGTAACGCCGGAATTTTCCGCAGGAATAGAGATGCTGAACGCCGCGTGTTCGATTAACCTTACCCCTTCCCATAATCCTGCGAATTATGCGGGATTTAAATTTAACCCGTCAGACGGCGGTCCGGCAAGCACGGAGATTACCGCAAAAATAGAAGAGATAGCCAACAGGATGATGAAAGAAGGTAATCCCCCTCCACCCCCCTTTAGTAAAGGGGGGAAGGGGGGATTTTTAGGTGAAAAAATAGATTTAACAGAACTCTACAGTAAATACATAACAGGGCGCAAGACTCTCGATATCGAAAGAATTCGCGATTTCATAAACGGCAGCGACTGCATTATATGCGTGGATAATGTTCACGGAGCGACGAGAGGCCGCATTCAAAGGATTATAGGCGAATCTCCTAAAATCAAATATCTCAGAACAGAGGACGATTATCTATTCGGCGGCGTTGCCCCGGAGCCGTCCGAGAAAAATATGGCCGGGGTCGAAAGTGTTTTAAAGCAAAGCAATGCCCGTTTCAAACTCGGAGCTATTATGGACCCCGACGGCGACCGTATAAGATTTGCTGCCGGATACGGCGACAGTATAGTGCAGATACCCATGAACTATTTTGGAGCTATGGCGCTTCATTTCCTTAATAAGCATAAGGGCGTCAAAGGTGTTGTAGCAAAGTCGGTAGGCACGAGCAATTTTGTAAATGCTATCGCTGAAAAGCTCGGCATTCCGATAAAGGAGACGAAAGTAGGATTCAAGAACTTCAGGCCTTACATGTTTAAGGCATCAGGCGAACGGGCGATAGTAGCTTTTGAGGAGTCGGACGGC
>JACREW010000020.1 GCA_016212685.1 Nitrospirota bacterium | reverse complement strand
TTTAATTTTGACGGCCTTATCGCCTTTAAATTCAACTGCACGTATTTTCCGCCGTCCCATTCATTTATTATCGGATGGAATGCCGCGTCAATCGCGCCTGCGTTTTCAACGGCATCGAGCAGTCCTCCGAAATCAAAACCTATGCTGTCTACGCTTCTACCGTTCTGCTTCAAGCGCATCTTCAGATGGTTTTTTCCCACAACCCTCGGCTGCATGACCTCAAAACCCTTCCCTCCGAACAACGGTTCCTCGTTTCCGTATCCGAAAGGCTCCAAGCGCGCAATTTCGTTTATCAAATCTATAGTAACATCCGACATGGAAACGGCCGCGTCTATGTGAAGGGCAGGCACGCAGTCGTCATCGGAAACCAAATCTGCGGCAATCCCCGAAATCATCTCCCTGAACCTTGCGATATCTTCGGACAAGAGACTCAATCCCGCCGCCTGTTTGTGTCCGCCGAACCTTTTAAGGACGCCCTTACACTTCGTAAGCCCCTCATGTATGTCGAACGCGGGTATGCTCCGGGCAGAGCCCTTAGCCGCGCCGTTTTCTATCGAGAGGATAAATGTCGGCCTGTAGTATTCCTCCGCGATCCTCGAAGCGACTATGCCCACCACTCCGGGATGCCATCCCTCCGATGCTAAAACAATAGCGCCGCCGATCTCGAATTTTTGGAGCATTCCTTTTGCTTCATTATAAACGCCTTCCTCTATTTCCTGTCTCTTCGAATTCAATTCATTAAGCCGCTTCGCAAGGCCTTCGGCCTCGGTTTCCGAATCCGTGGTTAAAAGCCTCACGACATCCGCCGCGTCCGCTATCCTGCCAGCAGCATTAATCCTCGGTATAAACGTGTAATAGAGGAATGTCGTTTTAAAAAAATCGGATTTCATTCCGGCTGCCTGTTTCAAAGCCCTGATGCCGACCCGCTCTCCAGACTGGATTAATTTAATGCCCTCTTTCAAAATAATCCTGTTGTCTCCGATCACTGGAACCACGTCGGCGGCAGTCCCGATTGCTGCGAGGTCTAATAATTCATGCACATCGTCGATATTATTTTCAAATAACCCCATCACGAGTTTAAACGCAACACCGGCTCCGGATAAATTTGAGAGTTCAGAGTTATAAGTTAAGAGTTTGGGATTGACAATTGCAAAGGCATCCGGCAATTCGTATTCCCCTATTGCCTCCACGAAGTGGTCTTCGACTTGCCCATTGCCTATTGCCTTTCTTACAGGTTCATGATGGTCTGTAATGATTACATCGATTCCGAGGGCATTTGCCTGCGAGACCGCGTCAAACGACGTAATGCCGCAGTCAACTGTTATTATCAGCCGCGCGCCTGTTTCTTTTGCCTTCTCGACGCCGGCAGTCCCGAAGCCGTAGCCGTGCGCAATCCTGTCAGGTATGAAATAATCTGCATCTATGCCGAATTTCTTCAGGCCTTCCATCATTATCGAGGTTGCTGTAACGCCGTCGGCGTCGTAATCTCCGCAAATCAAGACCCGCTCTCCCCTGCTCTTCGCCTCGCGTATCCTGTCTATCGCGGTCTTCATATCAGGCAATTCGAAAGGGTCGGATAATTTACCGATATCGGGATTAAGGAAGGAACTAAGCTGCTCCGGGGTTTTTATTCCCCTGTTGATCAATACCTGCGCGAATGCAGGAGAGACGGAGGCCGCGCGCGAGACATAATCAACATACTCGGCATTGGTCTTATTAACCAGCCATTTGTATGTTGTGCCGTCAAGCACTTACCCCCCTTATCTCTTTTTTCCCAGAAGCACGACAACAGGGCTCGCTATGAAGATGGATGAATATGTCCCTACGGAAATGCCTATGAGCATCGCCAGCGCAAAGTCGTGTATCACCTCTCCGCCGAATAAAAACAGCGCAAAGGCCGCAAGAAAAGTAGTAAGCGATGTTATGATCGTCCGCGAAAGAACCTCGTTAACGCTCCTGTTAACCACCGCTTCTATAGGTTCTTTAAGCATGCGTTTCATATTCTCCCGTATCCTGTCGAACACAACGACCGTATCGGTAAGCGAGTAGCCGGCAATGGTCAAAAGGGCGCTTAGTAGAATCAGGTTCATCTCCTTATCGAGGAGATAAAATATACCGAGCACCGCAAGGACGTCGTGGAATGTAGCGACGGTGGCTCCGACTCCGAACCTTAACTGGAATCTCCATGCGACGTATATCAGAATTCCTCCGGTAGCCATGATTACCGCCCACATGGCATCCTCTCTCAATTTAGAGCCTACCTTCGGGCCTATCTCTGTGGTGGAATCGACAACAGGTTTCTTATCCGAAAACTTAGCGGAAAGAACCTGTACTATTTTTTCGGAGAAGCCGCCGAGTTTATCTTCCTGCTTTTTCACCCTTATGAGGATCTTGTTCTCGGTAGGCAGATCCTGCAGGTCGAAATCCTTCAACCCTCCTTCATCCAATGCCTTTCTGACATCGTGCAGAGATACGGATTGCGCAAACTTTATCTGCACCGCTGTTCCGCCCGCGAAATCTACGCCTAAATTCGCGTTGCCGAGGGCTATCTGAACAACAGCTATAATGCCGAGAGTCGATAATATGCCCGTAACTATAAAGGCGTATATCTTCTTGCCCATAAAATCTATGTTTGTGCCTTTCAGCAGTTCTATCATATGCTCAACCTCTTGACCTCTGTCTTGGAGTGTATGATGTCAAAGACAGTCTTTGTGCCTATGAGGGCGGTGAATAGATTTATCGCCACGCCCAGGCTCAGTGTAACCGCGAATCCTTTTATCGGCCCTGTGCCGAACTGGAATAACACCGCAGCGGTTATCAGGGTCGTTACATGGGAATCGAATATTGTCCAGAACGCCTTTTTATATCCGCTCTCCACCGCAGCCTTCGGCGTTTTGCCGGCCCGAACCTCTTCTCTCATCCTTTCGAACATGAGGACATTCGAGTCAACCGCCATACCTATGGCGAGGATTAT
>JACREW010000017.1 GCA_016212685.1 Nitrospirota bacterium | reverse complement strand
TGCTTTAAAAAATATGCGGCTAAAAAGAAAGTCCCTGTAGACAGGGCTATAGAAAAAGCTATAGGGATGGTTGCCCGTGAAGTTGCCGAAAAAAATCATTGATGCAAATGTCATTCTGCGGTTTTTCCTCGAGGACGACACAGGCCAGTTCCTTAAGGCAAAGGCATTTATGCAGAAGCTTGAGACGGCTCAGGAAGAGGCGCTTATAACCGAAATAGTGTTTGCCGAGGTCGTCTGGGTGCTGAGCAAGGTTTATAATATACCGCGAAGGGAAATTTCGGACAAGTTTTCCGGCGTAATTAATTACAAAGGCATAAAGACATCGCCTGATAAAAAACTCTTTATAGAGAGCCTGAAATTATATGCCGAACATTCTATGGACATTCAGGATATTTTTCTTGCGGTGGTTGCAAGGAACAACGACTGCAGCATTGTAACCTTTGACAGGACAGACTTCAAAAAGCTGCACTGCAGCTATGAAGAGCCTTAATTGTTATGCCGGAAGACGGATTGCAAACATATATTCAAAAATTTCTCAAATATCTTGAGGTCGAAAGGAATGTCTCCGTACATACACTCAGGGCGTACGAAAAGGATTTGAGGGATTTTGCCGGTTACTGCGTAGCCGGCCCTCAAGATATAGATATGATAGACATCAGGGGATTTGTCTCGCACCAGATAACAACCGGGAGATCAAAGACCACCGTTTCGAGAAGGCTCGCGACCCTGAGATCTTTTTTCAGCTATCTTTATGATGAGGGTTATGTAAAGATAAATCAGGCAAAGCTTGTCCCCTCGCCAAAGGCGACTAAGCATCTTCCGAATTTCCTGTCGGTTGACGACGTGTTCAATCTCGTTCAAACTCCGGAAGGCATAGGGCTTTTGCCTGTAAGGGACAGGGCGATATTGGAACTCCTCTATTCGAGCGGCCTGAGGGTAAGCGAAGTGGCCGGCCTTAATATAGACGACCTCAATATAAGAGATGGTCTTGTTAAGGTCAGGGGAAAAGGGAAAAAAGAGAGGATAGTCCCTGTCGGCAATAAGGCCCTCGATGCGTTGAAGTCCTACATCATAGAGAGGAAGCTTTTCAAAAAGAAGAAATCGATTCCGGACGGCGACACGGCATTCTTTCTCAACAGGGACGGAGACAGGCTTACGGACAGGCAGATGCGAAGGATCGTTGTTAAATACGCCCGCGCAATGGGCATTGACGGACAGATAGGCCCTCATGCCATCAGGCATTCGTTTGCCACTCACATGCTGCTCGGAGGTGCGGATTTGAGGGTGATACAGGAGCTTTTGGGACATTCATCTCTTTCGACTACTCAGAAATACACCCATCTCGATATAGGACATTTGATAGACGTATACGACAAGGCGCATCCATTTTCAAAAGAAGGCGATAGGCAATAGGCTATGGGCTATAGAGGAAACATCTGCAAAGTGATTTTTTACCTATAGCCTCTCGCCTATTGCCCATAGCCTAAATTTAAGGAGGAAAATAAAATGTTTCACGGCACAACGATTTTATGCGTAAGGCGCAACGGAAAGGTCGCCATAGCCAGCGACGGGCAGGTAACGGTGGGCAATACCGTCCTAAAGCATAATGCCAAAAAGATACGGAAGATGTATAATGATAAAATACTTGCGGGCTTTGCAGGCGCAACCGCAGATGCCTTTACGCTTTTCGAGAAATTCGAGGCAAAGCTCGAAGCATATAGGGGCAATATCACAAGGGCCGCAGTGGAGCTTGCAAAAGATTGGCGCACGGATAAAATATTGCGGCGGCTTGAGGCGTTGCTCATAATAGCCGATAATGAACACACGCTCATACTTTCGGGAACAGGAGATGTGATAGAGCCCGAAGACGGCGTTGCGGCCATAGGATCCGGCGGCACGTACGCTCAGTCGGCAGCGCGGGCGTTATATGAAAATACGGAACTCGATGCGGTGGAGATAGTGAAAAAGGCTATGGATATTGCGGCGGATATCTGCATCTACACGAATAAAAATATTACATTAGAGGAGCTAAATGGATAACTTTACACCTAAGAAAATAGTAGAAGAACTGGACAAATATATCATCGGTCAGAATAAGGCGAAAAAGGCCGTTGCCATTGCACTGAGGAACAGGTGGAGGAGGCTTAGGCTGTCTCCCGACCTCAAGGACGAAGTCCTCCCCAAGAATATAATCATGATAGGGCCGACAGGCGTAGGCAAAACCGAAATTGCAAGGAGGCTTGCGCGGCTTGCCGGCGCGCCGTTTTTAAAGATTGAGGCTTCTAAATTCACGGAAGTGGGTTATGTGGGGCGAGATGTGGAGTCCATGATAAGGGATCTTATGGAAATATCGCTGAACATGGTGAAGACCGAGCATACGGCTAAGGTGCAGGAAAAGGCGAAGACCCTTGCCGAAGACAGGGTGCTCGATCTTTTATTGCCGCCGCAGAAACCGGCGCGTGGAGCCGTTTCCGAGGAAGAGGACAAAGAAAGCTACAAAGACACGAGGGAACGCTTGAGGGCGCAATTGAAAGAAGGCAAGTTAGATTCGAGATACGTGGATATAGAGGTCAGGGAAAAGACCATGCCCTTCGGCGTCATATCCAATATCGGCATGGAGGAACTCGAAATTAATTTAAAAGAGATGCTCGGCAGTTTCCTTCCCGAAAAGGCGAAGAGGAAAAAAGTTAAGGTTTCCGAGGCTCTTATGATACTGACTCAGGAAGAGGCGAATAAGCTGATAGACATGGAAAAGGTCACGAAAGAGGCGGTGGAGAGGGTAGAGCAGGCAGGCATTGTTTTCATAGACGAGATAGACAAGGTTGCGAGCAGGGGGCACGGGCATGGGCCGGACGTGTCGAGAGAAGGCGTTCAGCGCGATCTGCTGCCTATTGTCGAGGGTTCTACGGTTGCGACCAAGCACGGGCCTGTAAAAACGGAGCATATATTGTTCATCGCGGCAGGCGCCTTTCATATAGCAAAGCCGTCGGATCTCATCCCCGAACTTCAGGGAAGGTTTCCCATAAGGGTTGAACTCGAATCACTCGGGAAAAATGAATTTATAAGGATACTCACGGAACCGCATAACGCCTTGATAAAACAGTATACGGCCCTTATGGAGACCGAGGATGTGAGGCTTGATTTTGCTGCCGACTCTATAGACGAGATCGCCGATATAGCGGCCGCAGTGAATGAAAAGACCGAGAATATAGGCGCGAGAAGGCTGCATACAGTATTGGAGAGGCTTCTGGAGGACGTATCATTTAATGCTCCGGACATGAAAGCCGATAAAATAAATATAGACAGGGAATACGTTAGACAAAAACTTTCGGATGTGGTTAAGGATGAAGACCTCAGCAGGTATATACTTTAAAGGGCAAAGGGCAAGTGGCAAAAGGCGAAGGCCGGAGAACCTCGTCTATTGTCTGTTGCCTATCGCCTTTTTACTTTCTTCGTGCACTGCCGCCCGATTCGAGACCGCTCCTGTAAGCATTTCTCCGGAGACCGAGGAAAAACATTCGGAGAAGGCTGCGGAGAAACCTGTGGAAAGGCCCGCCTCAAAACCGGAAAAAGAGAAACACGCGGGTTTTGAGAAATTCAAAGGCGACAGGAAAGGTATTTTAGCATCGTGGTACGGTCCGGATTTTCACGGCAGGCCTACATCTTCCGGGGAATTGTTCAATATGTACGCACTGACATGCGCGCACAAGGAATATCCATTCGGAACGAAGCTGAGGGTTGTTAATCCGAAGAACGAGAAAGAAGTCGAATGCACGGTAAACGACAGGGGACCGTTTATACCCGGACGCGATCTCGATCTTTCATATGCCGCGGCTCGAAAGATAGACCTTATCGGTCCCGGAACTGGGCATGTAATTGTCGAGCCGCAGGGCAGGGATTTGAGATATGTGAAATATATCCGTTACGGCGCATCAAACGGAATTTTGACCATTCAGGTAGGCTCTTTCAGGGATGAAGCCAACGCAAAAAGGCTGAAGG
>JACREW010000023.1 GCA_016212685.1 Nitrospirota bacterium | reverse complement strand
TTAGTGGGTATATAATACCTACTATGAAGGGCATAAAAATTCTCCATACGAAAGAGGTAAAGGGAGACGAACTTGTAGAGATTAAAATATGGCAGGTGCCGAAATCGGAGGATAAACCTTTCGGAGTTAAATATTCGATAGTTTATATAAAAGACGGCAAGAGACTTCTCGGCTATGACAATGCCGAGGGAAAGGGAAATCATAAGCACTATAAAGATATCGAGGTCCCATACGAATTTACCGGCATATGGGATTTATTAAACAATTTCAAAAAAGATCTAAAGAAAATAAGAGGAGGCGATTGGGATGAAAATTAAAAGAGTCATGATAGAAATAAAGGGACTTGACGATGCATTAAAAGAGGCCGGAGAGGTTTTTGAGCGCATAGCGAAGGGCGAGCATGTCCGGAAAAAAGAGGCTGTGTATTTCACCAACCTAAGAGAAATGCGGAAGGTTCTTACAGAGAAACGCATGGAGCTTTTAAAGGTAATCAAAGACAGAAAACCAGCGTCGGTATATGAGCTTGCAAAGATTCTCCATAGAGACCTTAAAAACGTCTTGCAGGACATTATATATTTGCAGGAACTCGGACTTGTGGACGTAACTGAAACGACCGACAGGAAAATTCCGCATGTGCGTTATGACAAGATTGCTTTTGAGGTGGCGATTTAGAGGATTTTTCTATTTATGCAAAGTATTCGTGCGTTTTGGAGAAGGAAGATTAAAAATTTAGGCTAACGCTCAGTAAATATAGAACCGTCCCATTTATCTTGTACGTCCCATTTATCTTGTAGGATCGAGCCGGGTGTTAGCAATTTTCTGTTTCTTGAAATCATTTCTTAATTTTCCAGTTATTGAGGAAAGTCTCTCTATAATAGATGCCCGGCTGAGCATGATCACCGCCGTCAAAGTTAAAATTGACGAATTTGATTTTGTCGTATTCCGTGAGCGTAAATGTAGCAGCAGCCAAAAATTCTTCTGCTCCAGTCGAGCCCATTCTTTGAGTGAGATGTTCATCATTAATGACCTCAACGTTTACGACTTGTTCTTTAATGCCTCTTAATTTCAGTTTCGGTGGATCTGTTGGTTCTTTATTTTCAGGTGTTCGAAACGTTTCTGGATCTTCTTCAGACCTATTGATTGCATAAATCAGTTTATTTATGTCGTTTTTAATCTTGTCGATTTTCTTTCCGCGAATAAGGACATCGCCGTCTTTTGTGCCAGTTTCTGTCTTCCAAGTGTAGTCCTCGCTTTCGTAGTATCTTTTGCCCGTAATTTTAATCAGTAGAACAATCAGAATGACTGTAATGGCTGAAATTGTGATATATGTTATTGCATTTTTATTATTCATTTTATATTGCTAACATTCTCTTTTAAGTTTATTCAACATTTTATAGCATTATAAACCTACAGAAGGAGAGAATCAAGGATTTTGTGCGGATATTAAAGGACAGGCTAATACTTTATCTCGTAAATATTGACGGTCTCTTTTTTGCCCTTGATCTTCTGATCCGGTATCAGCACCGCCTTTACGCCGGCGCTTATTTTTTGATATGTGCTTTCTGATATTAGCACGGTATCCGGCTTTGCGAGTGAACAGAGGCGCGAAGCTATATTTACCGTATCTCCGATCAAGGCATATTCGAGGCGGTCTTTGCTCCCGATATGTCCAGCTATGACCTCTCCCGTATTGATCCCGACCCCTATGCGGAGAGACGACGGGTATCCCTTGTCGAGTTCCGCGACTTTTTCTATCATCTCCTTCGCGCACTTTACGGCGGCCAATTCGTCTTCGAATACCGCCATTATCTCGTCCCCCACAAATTTATCTATATCGCCGCCGAATTTTTGAACCGTTTCCGCCTCCGCCTCTAAAATCCTGTTCAATCTCTCGATTACTATCTCGGACGGGAACGATTCCGCAAATGTGGTGAATGCGCGAATATCCGCAAAAAGAACCGTCACCAGTCTTTTCTCGGCTGTTGCGACTCCCTCGGTTTTTTCAATAATCTCCACGGTTGAGTGCGACACATATTTAGCGAGCCTGAAGCGCTCATCGAGCCCTTTAGTCATCGAATTCATTTTATCAGCCAGTTCGCCGATTTCGTCTTTTCCTTTTACCGCCACCTTGACTTTAAAATTACCCTCTCCGATCTGTCTCGCAGCTTCGCCTATCTTTAGGACCGGAGATATAATGATTTTTTTCATCATAAAAAATAAGATTGCGAGGAGCGAAAACCCTACGCCGCTGAAAAACACTATAAGGATCAGGCTTGCTGCCCGTATCTTATTATGCATGTCGGCGTAGGATACCCTTATGCGCACCACGCCCCTTACCGTATGGTCGCTTCCGTGGCACAACATGCAGTCGGTAAGATTTTTTATCGGGTAATAATATTCTATTTCCTTAGTATTTTCGTGAACGGTGCGCAGGGGGGATTTTGCATGAATGACCCTGTCGATAGAGACTCTATCATTATTTATCTGTTCTTCCGTCCTTGTATCCTGAAGCCTTTGCGTAGGCTCGAACCTGTATGCGCCTTGATGCCGATTTACGAACTTAATGGTAGTATCGTCGCTGAAGGCTAACTTTCCGTTCGTCCTGAAAATATCGATGGCAGTGTAATCCCTGATATGTTTGAGTTCATCGACAGTCCTTACCACAGTAGGCCCCATGCCGTTGAGCATTATATTTCTGAGGGAAATGACTATGGACTCGATATTGGTATAGATGTATTTGTCGGTCTCGGATATGATGGCCCTTTTCTGGTTGCTGCTTACGAAATAAACGACAAAAACGAATGTCAGAAAAAGTATCAAGGACAAAAGGGATAGTATCTTCCTTTGAATGGAATTAAATCTCATAAAGAATCCGCGCTATACGGGTTGTCTGCCGGTTCCGCCGTTCTCGCATAATCGATAATAAAGGATTTTTAGATTTGAGGTCAAACAACGCAAAACTACTACGCGGCAGAATTGCGGTAATCGTATAATTCGATACCCTATCTTATTTTGTTGCTAATTATCCTCGGACATGGTATTCTACATACAGAGTTTCAGAAGTTTTTTTGTCCACAAGAGGCCACAAAGACTTTTAGCTTTGTGGCTTTTTTCTATTTGTGTCCTTCTGAAAGTTCAATTTATACATAAGGAGGTACACAACTGATGGAAGGAACAGTAAAGTGGTTCAACGATTCAAAGGGTTTTGGCTTTATCACAAGCGAAGACGGCAGTGATGTATTTGTCCACCACACATCCATCCAAGGCAACGGATTCAAATCTCTTGCCGAGGGTGACAGGGTCAGCTTTGATACCGAAAAAGGCCCTAAGGGTCCCAAGGCAATCAACGTTACAAAAATTTAGTTTGCCGACAATTAACTAAAGATAGCCCCTTGCGAATAGCGGGGGCTTTTTTTTGAGGAGTTTAAAAAAATTATGGAATTTAAGACATTCGATTTTCACCCCCTTATCGAGGCAGGGGTTAAAGCCGCAGGCTATATTACGCCGACACCTATTCAGCAGCAGGCGATACCGCTGCTCCTTAATGGCCGTGATATTATGGGCCTGGCACAAACCGGCACCGGAAAAACCGCGGCCTTTGTGCTGCCTATCCTGCACCGACTGCTTCAAGATGGGGGCCGCAGACACGTTCGGGCGCTCGTCATCGCCCCCACCCGGGAGCTGGCTGAACAGATTCACGAGGCAACCCGCAGTCTGGGAGGGCGAACCGGCCTTAGAAGTGTCACTGTCTATGGCGGCGTAGGCTTTAATCCGCAAGTGGAAAAGCTGAAACGCGGCGCCGAAATTGTCGTGGCCTGCCCCGGCAGGCTCCTTGACCACATTGGCGAGGGCACTATCGACCTCTCCAGAGTGGAGATGTTAGTTCTCGACGAGGCCGACCATATGTTCGACATGGGCTTTTTACCCGACATTCGACGAATCCTGAGACATCTCCCGCAGAAACGGCAGACCATGCTTTTTTCGGCCACTATGCCCCAGGAGATACGGCATCTGGCCAAGGACGTGCTGAACAATCCGGTCACGATTCAGGTCGACGTCACCGCACCAGCCCTTACCGTCAGCCATGCCGTCTATCCGGTCGCCCAGCACCTGAAGACGCCACTGCTCATCGAGCTGTTGCGCCATACCGACACCGAATCCGTACTGATATTCACCCGTACCAAGCACCGGGCTAAACGCGTGGGTGAACAACTGATCAAAAACGGCTACCGTGCAACCTCTTTGCAGGGCAACCTCTCGCAGGCGCGGCGACAGGCCGCGATGAACGGTTTCCGTAACGGCACTTTTCAGATTTTGGTGGCGACTGACATTGCCGCGCGCGGGATCGACGTGACCCAGATATCCCATGTTATCAATTACGATATCCCATCCACAACCGATGCCTATATTCACCGCATAGGCAGGACCGGTCGCGCCGCACGGAGCGGTGATGCGTATACTTTGGTGACAAATGACGATGCCGATATGGTGCGCTCCATCGAGAGGATACTCGGCAGTATCATCGAGCGCCGCACTGTAACAGACTTCAACTACGATGTCTCGGCGCCGCAGAAGGATAAGGAGTTTGCCCGCCCGCCGCAGCAACCCAGACCGGCAGGCAAGTCTTACGGGGCAAAGAAAGTCTTCGGACAAAAAACGTCACGTGGTTTGAGGTAAAAGGGAATTAATCAATAAGAGCTTATGGATTCAGGCGTTTCAAAGAACTCTTCCGGCAGTTCTGTTTCTTCCGCCTCTTTCTCTTCTTTTGCCTCTTTATGTGCCGTTCTCGAAACAGGGGTTTCCGTAGTCATAGATATTACTATTGGAATAAATTTTCCCATATAGTCGACAACGCCTATCTCTACGGCGTATTCGCCTTCAGGGGCTACAGAGAGAAACTGCTCGCCGATCCTCTCGGATATCGGCGTGTAGAAAAATGCCTTTGTCTTCAAATTCGTTACCTTGATATTGAGACTGCCTATGTATTTCGATAAGGTTTCCTCTGTTATCTCCCAATAAACGTATAACTGTCTCGGTGTAACAGGCATGGAGACTGCCTTGTCTTCGCCGTATCCCGCAGGCAGGGGAGGCATTTCCACATATCTTTCCGTAAGTGCGGGTTTTTTCTCAAAAACCTTCGGTGGTTTCACCGATACTTTTGCCGGTTTTTCTGCTTTTGCGGCCTTTTTTAAGGGCGCAACTTTTTTTACTGCCTTTTTAGCCTCCGATTTCGGCGCAGCCTTTTTTGCCTTTTGGGGACTCGGTTTTTCGGCGGCCTTTGCCTTCGGTTTGCTTATGGCCTTAATGATGTCCATTTTTTTAAGACCGGGGTTTAAATATATGCCGAGTTCTTTCGCGATAGTTTTGAGTTCAGCGACGGTCAATTCTTCGAGCGGTTTTTTAACTTCTTTTTTTAACGGCTTTACAGCTTTTTGGGTAGCAGGCTTTTTAACGGCCTTTTTCACAGGAGCTTTTTTAACGGCAGCTTTTTTCGCAGGGGCCTTTTTTATCAGTTTTTTGGGAGTGGCTTTTGCAGGGGCATTTTTAACGATCTTTGTTTTAGTCGTTGTTTTTGCTTTTGTCGTTTTTGTTTTTATCGCGGGCTTTTTAACGGCCGGTTTTATTTTTTTGGCTGTTGTCTTTTTAACTGCCTTTTTAGGCGCAGTCGTTTTTTTCGTTTTTGCGGCTTTTTTTGCCGAAGTTTTCTTTTTAGGCGTTGGCGGTTTGCCGGCGAGAGCCCTTATTAGTTCCTTCTTTTCCGGCTTGCTCCCCGTTTTTTTTGCAGTCTTTGCCTTTGAAATGCCCTTTTTGGTTGTCTTCTGCTTCTTCATGTCAGCCCCCAATGAGCGATTTAGCTAATTATATACCAAAACATCGTTAAATGTAACAACTTTTAGCAAATCGGCCTAACCCGTCAGTCTTCTATAAACATCGGTTATCTTATTAGGAAGCTTCTTTACGTCGTCTATAAAGATGTAATTCACCTCTCCGAACATGTGCGGCAGATATGATTGTGCCTCCCGGTCTATGGTTACGCAGAAGGGATGTATGCCGTATTCCTTTGTTTCGATAAGCGCCTTTCTCGTATCCTCAATGCCGTATTCCCCTTTATACGCGTCCCAGTCTTCGGGTTTGCCGTCGCTTATGGCGATGAGCAGTTTTGTCCGCGCCTCGATAGATTTGAGGATATTCGCGGAATGCCTTATGGCAGGACCCATTCTTGTGTAATCCTTCGGCATTATTCCGGCGATGCGGTTTTTGATTATCTCGGAGTATGTTTCATGAAACCCCTTTATCTTATAAAAATCGCACCTTGTTCTTGTCATTCCCGAAAATCCGTAGATCGCGTACCCCTTGCCCCGATATCTTCCTCTTCCCAAAGGTCGGTCAGCGTAACGCTGCAGCCTCCTCCAATTTCACTCCCTTTTACGAGAACTCCGCCGAGTATTTCTTTTTCTTCCATCAGGTCTCTCGCCTCTTCATCGAGTTCTATTAACCTGCCTTTGATAAGAAGATAGTCATTTTGCGGGTCCGGCGTATCGCATTTAATACTCTTTGCTGGAGGTTTCTCTTCGAACTCGAACTCCGGCATGTTTATAAGCTTTGTGATAATGCCTTCGAGCTTTTTCCTGCGGGCGAGCCTCTGCGTCTTTAACCTGTGCGACACTTTTTCCGGGATAATATTCCCGAAAAAAAATTTTATAGGCGTATAATCTCCGTCGAGGTTCCCGGCTTTTTCATAAAAATAAAAAAGGGCATCGATAATTTTTTTTATATCATCAGGCTCCGGCATTTTTAGATAGTCTTCCAAAAGCGGCATTCGGCCTTTTGTCTTTCCGCAGAGGAAATATTGGTAGAGACCTTCTACAAAGGCCGTCTTTTCGGAAAGGGCGGCCAGTTCCGGCCTCCCTTCGAAGATCGATGCTTTTATTTTTTTCTCCTCTCTCGCGAGTCCGGCCAGTTCCATTGAAAGAAAAACATTATGCCTGAACGCTTCGAGTATGTTGTAAATATCAAAAGCAAGCGCTTTATTTTTGAAGATTCCGAACAAATGAGATATATCGGGATGCCTTATCTTTTGTTCTTTCAGGTATGGCGCGATTATGTCCCTGTCTGAAATCCCCCTGAGATATGTTTCGAGGACCGGCATTATATCCTTGAGGAACACACCTTCCTTTTTCCTGAATGTCTTCAACGCCTCTTCATCCGTTCTTGAGGTAAAAGACATGAACGGGTCAATCCCCTGAGAATCGAGGAGTTCGAACGCCTTTTCGAGCCATAATTCAAGCTCTTTTAACGAGAGGAGTTTTGAAGCCGCTGTAATTTTTCTTAAGGCGTTTTGAACCAATGAAGAGCTTGCGCTCGATAGGTTAAGGCAGAGGGAGAGTATCTTCCGCCTGATATTACGGTCAAAGGAGTCTATTTCGTAAAGGATCGCGCTTATTTCTTCGTCTTCGAAAAAATCGAGCCTGAGGTTTTTTACAAGGCCTTCCTTGAGTTGTTCGATCTGCGCTGCCTTCATCAGAATATGGAGCTTACTATTTCCGAGAGGGCAGCGAGCATTTCACGGTCGTCGGTGAGGGCCTGCGAGACGGCTGTCAGGCATGCCGTCTTTTCATCGATCCTTGATTCGTGGATAATTATTTCCGTTTCCATCTTCTTTTCGGGATAGTTGAATTCGAGCGCGAGGAACCTCTGGCGCGTGCTCTGCTTTAAATCTTTAAGGACGCTTTGATAGCCGGGGTTGTAAGATATTACGAGCATGAATTCCTCAGGAGCCTTTAATGTCTCGCCTCTTTTTTCGATCGGCAGTATCCTTTATGAGATATTTCTCTGTTTTTATGGCCATCGCTTCCATGAATCAATTATAGCGGATTTTCGCGCAGACTCCAAAAACTGCAAGCATCACTTGGCAGACGGGCATTTTAGTGATATATTTTTATTGAGGGTATTTAGCGAAACAATCTAATAAGGCATTGTATTGGAGCGGTTTCAGCAGCTCGAAGTTTTGCCGTGACGGCGAAACCGGGCTAGTGCCTCGGAGACGGACAAGGATGTCCGTCGAGAATGAGCGGAAATACTGTGCCCTGTTAGACTCATTTTGGTCGTTTTTATTACAACTTATTATGCATCGAATCGAGAGGAGGGGTTATGGGAAAAGAGGAATGTCCGTCGCATAAGGCGCCCGTCCATTCAGGCTCGTGCGGCGTAGGTTTTGTATGCGATATAAGCGGAAAGAAAAGCCGCGATATTGTCCGATGGGGCATAGAGGCGGTTAAAAACCTCACGCACAGGGGCGCTGTGGGCGCCGACGGAAAGACAGGCGACGGCGCGGGGATACTCGTACAGATACCCCATAAATTTTTTCTTAAAGAGGCTGAAAAAGCCGGCTGTAAGCTTTCTTCGGAAGACTCTCTTGCGATAGGGGTCTTTTTTCTCTATGGAAATATCGAACACGATATTGATGCGGTCTTAAAAAAATTCTGCCTTAGCCCCCTATGTTGGAGGGATGTGCCTGTGAATGATGACGCCCTCGGAGCGTCCGCCTTATCTGCAAAGCCGAGAATAAGGCATTTATTGCTCGATATGCCGGACATAGATAACGGTAAAAAAGAATTAAGGCTTTATCTTGCTCGGAGGGCGATTGAGAAGGCATTCGGCGAAAAAGTATATATCCCATCGATATCGTCAAGGAATATTGTTTATAAGGGAATGCTTGTCGCTCCGCAATTGGACGGATTCTATCCGGATCTGTTGAGCGAAGATTTCGAATCCGCTTTCTGCGTCTTTCACCAGAGATTTTCGACCAATACCTTTCCTGATTGGACAATGGCCCAGCCTTTGAGAGCGCTCGCGCACAACGGGGAGATAAATACCGTTCAGGGAAACAGGAACTGGATGGCGACGATCGAACATGAGATAAGACATGAGATATTCGAAGATGGCAATGACCTTCTCGCCCCTCTTATATCGTTCGATGAGAGCGATTCATCCTCATTGGACAGGATAACAGAACTTCTCATGCTTTCTGGCCTTTCGCCGGAACATGCGATTCTCATGTGTATCCCTCCGGTGTGGGAAGGGTCAGGTTTGAACGCGGACGCGAAGGCATTTTTTGAATATCAGTCATTATTGATGAAACCGTGGGACGGCCCTGCAGCCGTAGTCCTTACCGACGGAGAGAAAATAGTCGCCCATCTCGACAGGAACGGCCTTCGTCCTCTCAGATATTCGTTGACGGAAGACGGGATTTTCGTTGCCGGCTCTGAGGCGGGGATGATAGGGCTCGACGAAAAAACTATAAAAGAAAAAGGAAGGCTTGGCCCCGGAGATATTATTTCAGTCGATATTACAAACGGCGCTTTGAAATTTACCGGAGATATAATAAATGAACTCTCGGGGCGCAAACCCTATAAAGATTGGATAGACGGATTTCTATTCGGATTAAAGGAAGATGTCGAGCTTCCTGTCCCGGAGCCCGAAATAATAAGAAAACAGATCGCGTTCGGATACACCTCCGAAGAGATTCAGAACTCCATCAAATATGCGGCTGCTTCCGGCAAGGAGATGACCTTTTCGATGGGTGACGACACGCCTCTACCTCCGCTTTCGGAAAAGCCGCAGTTGCTTTTCAGATATTTCAAACAGAGGTTTTCTCAGGTGACAAACCCTCCCATAGATCACATAAGGGAGAGGACGGCAGTGTCCCTAAGGATGAACATCGGGTATAAAAGGGATTTCCTGCATGAAACTCCCGAACACGCAAAGCGGCTGCATATCGAGTCTCCAATTCTCTTTGAAGATCATATCCGGGAGGTCGAAGGGCAGAAGATATTTAAGGTGAAAAAGATAGATGCGACTTACTCGAAGATACATCCCGACAATATCCTGCCTGACGGCCTTATGACGGCATGCGTTCCGGGCGAAGAACCTCCCTTGCTGTCAATCGCAGTTAAAAGGCTGCAGAAAAAGGCAGCGGAAGCGGCAAAAGAAGGATCTGAGATAATAATACTTTCGGACAGGACTATTTCAAAGGACAGAGCGCCTATACCCTCCTTGCTCGCGGTCTCTGCATGCTTTAAAGAATTGCAAAGAGAAAACCTTGCGAATAGGGCAAGCCTTATCATAGAGACAGGAGAGGCGCGCGACGTTCATCATGTTGCGTGTCTTATCGGCTACGGCGCGTCCGCAGTTTATCCTTATTTGGCGCTTCAGACTTTAAAAGATATGTGCGATAAGGGCGAACTGGAGATGTCCTATGAAGATGCTGCCGTAAATTATAAAAAGGTATTGGAGGACGGGCTTCTTAAAGTTATGGCGAGGATGGGCATTTCTACGCTTAATTCATACTACGGAGCGCAGTTATTCGATTCCGTATGCCTGAATAAGGATTTTATAGACGAATATTTCACCGGAACCCCCGTAGTTATAGAGGCGGACGGAATCACGGAAATAGAAGATTCGATTTTAAAAAGACACAATGCCGGATTTGAAGTTCCAGAGCCTGTCCTCGATTTCGGGGGAGAACTGCGCCACAGGAAAGAAGGACAATGGCACGCGTGGTCTACGTCATCGGTGATAGCATTGAATAAATTTATCAAAAGCATGAATTACAATGACTATAAAAATTTTTCCGGAGCGGCAAACGAACATCCGGTATCCATACGGCATCTCCTCGATTATAAAAAAGGCGGTTCCATTCCGGTAAATGAAGTGGAATCCGAAGATGCCATACTCGCGAGATTTTTTTCCGGCGCCATGTCCATAGGCGCGCTGTCTCCCGAAGCGCACGAGACCATCGCGGAGGCATGCAACAGGCTCGGAATGAGGAGCAACAGCGGCGAGGGCGGAGAGGATTCAAAGAGATACGGAGGCATAAAGAGCAGCGCCATAAAGCAAATAGCGTCCGGAAGATTCGGAGTTACACCGGCGTATCTTGCGTCCGCAAGGGAGATTGAGATAAAGATAGCGCAGGGAGCGAAACCCGGAGAGGGAGGACATCTTCCTGCAAGCAAGGTTACGGAATATATAGCGATGCTCCGGCATTGCAGGCCGAATATGCTTCTGATATCGCCTCCGCCCCATCACGATATTTATTCGATAGAAGACCTCTCTCAATTGATAAACGACCTCAAAGAGGCAAACCCTCAGGCGAAGGTATGCGCAAAGCTCGTGTCGGAAACGGGCGTGGGCACGGTTGCGGCCGGAGTCGTAAAGGCATACGCGGACATAGTTCAGATAAGCGGCTGCGACGGAGGTACGGGCGCCTCGCCCATAAGCTCCATCAAAAATGCCGGCAATTACTGGGAAATAGGGCTTTCCGAGACTCAGAGGGTATTAATGGAAAACAACCTGAGAGGGCGGATAAAGGTGCGGGTTGACGGGGGCATAAAGACCGGAAGGGATATTATTATTGCGGCATTGCTCGGCGCTGAGGAATTCGGCTTCGGGACCGCTACAATGGTCTCTGCGGGTTGTGTGCTCGCAAGGCAGTGCCACCTTAATACCTGTCCGAAAGGAGTCGCAACTCAGGACGAAAGGCTCAGAAAGAAATTTACAGGCACTGTCGAAGGCGTTATGGCGTATTTCAGGGCGGTTGCCCGCGAAACGAGAGAGATGCTCGCTGAAATGGGCGTTAAGAGCATAGATGAGATTATAGGAAGGGCGGATTTGTTGGAAGCAATTGCTCCCGAAGGTCATGAAGGAGCAAAGAGGATAAAGCTGCACAGACTTCTGAAAAAATATCCGGAAGAACAGCCGGTAAAGTGCGTGTGGAAATGCAATGATAACCGTGCTCCGTCCATGAATGAGGATATAGTCAAGGATTTGATGCCGTATGTTGAAAAGGCGGAGCCTGTTGAGAAGGAATATGCGATAAGAAACATACACCGGAGCATTCCGGTAAGGCTGAATTATTATATAGCGAAGAAATACGGGGATGAGGGACTACCTCCGGATACTATCAGGCTTTCATTCATAGGCACGGCAGGCCAGAGTTTCGGGGCATTCAATCACAAAGGGGTTGCGCTTACATTGATAGGAGATGCGAATGATTACGCGGGTAAGGGAATGTTCGGGGGAAGGATTGTTATAAGACCGGCGGATATTAAAGATACGCATAAGAATGTGATCGCAGGGAACACAGCGCTTTATGGCGCGACCGGAGGAGAATTTTACGCGGCTGGAACTGCAGGGGAGAGATTCGCGGTGAGGAACAGCGGCGCGATCGCCGTGGTCGAGGGAGCGGGGCATCACCTCTGCGAATACATGACAAAGGGTAAAGTTGTAGTCCTCGGAGATGCGGGATATAATATGGGCGCGGGCATGACAGGGGGAGTCATCTATATCCTCGACGGGGACGATAAACTCGAAGGCAGGATCAACCGCTCTTACGCGATGATAACAACTATTGAAGATGATAAGGAAATGGAGAGGTTGAAAGAATTGATAGGAAGGCATTATAGATATACCGATAGTCCGAGGGCAGGCGAAACAGTAAATGATTTTGGGAAATGGATCGAATATTTCAAAAAGATTATTCCGGTGAATGAGAGTGGAAAATCTCGATAGATCAGGAGGTCGTTATGAATTTGAAAGAACAGGTATCGGAAATATTAAAGCGGCTGAAAAAGGAATATCCGGAACCTAAGACTGCCTTGAATTTCGGCAGTCCTTTTGAACTCCTCGTTGCGACCATCCTTTCCGCGCAGGCAACAGACGTGCATGTAAATAAAGTTACGGAAAAACTTTTTAAAAAATACAAATCCATTAAAGACTATTCGAATGCCGATCCCGATATGCTCCAGAAGGATGTAAGCTCGATTAATTTTTACAGGAATAAGGCGAAAAATATTCAGGCATCGGCAGAGATGATAATAGAGAAATTCAATTCAAAAGTTCCAAATACGATGGATGAGCTCACAACATTGCCCGGGGTTGCCAGAAAAACGGCGAATATCATACTTTCCAATGTTTACGGCATCAATGAAGGAATTGCCGTCGATACCCATGTGAGAAGGCTTTCGCAGAGGCTCGGGCTTACAAAAAATGAAGACCCGGTAAAAATTGAGAGAGAACTCATGGCTGTAACTCCGCAAAAGGAATGGAGCAACATTTCGCATCTTTTGATATTTCACGGCAGGAAGGTGTGTCAAGCAAAAAAACCGATGCACAAGGAATGCGTGCTTTACGACATATGCCCGTCGAGGAATATATAATTTCTGAGCATTATGCATAAATTGACAGAAATAAAAAACATCTCTATTATATAAGAGAATACAAAAGGCATACATTATGAAATATTTTGATTGGAATGATCAAAAGAACGAACTTTTGAAGAAGCTGCGCGGGGTATCATTTGAGGAAGTAGTGCTGGCAATAGAGAACGGTGATTTATTGGATCGATTAAAGCATCCTAACAGCGCAAAATATCCGAATCAAATGGTATTTTATGTTCTGATTAACGAGTATGTATATGCCGTGCCGTTCGTAGAAGATGATGAAAAAATATTCTTGAAAACTATCATGCCTGATAGAAAAGCGATTAAAAAGTATCTGGGAGGAGCCAGCAATGAGTAAAATAAGATATCTCGATGACGAAGAAAAAGAGCTTATGAGGGCATTAGAGAAGGGTGAATGGGTTTCCGACTTTAACCGATCAATAAAGAAAGAATATCAGAAATATGCTAAACATAGCCTGAGCAAGCAGAAGCGAATCAATATTCGGATGGCTGAAAGAGATTTAAAAAAGATTCAAGTGAAGGCATTACAGGAGGGATTGCCTTATCAATCTCTGATTTCTATGCTCATTCACAAATTCAACGAAGGTGAAGTTTCTTTTGCTAAAAAGAAGCATGTTTAACTTCTTATCCTTGTCCCTGCTTTCCCATCCATCGCAGCTATGAGGTCTTCTGGTCTTGAGATTATCACCTCGTGCCCGCCTGATTTGAGGAATTCTATTGCCGCCTCTATTTTCGGCCCCATGCTTCCATCCGGGAAATGACCTTCAGCGAGATATTTTTCAGCGTCTTTTACTGTGAGGCCTTCGAGTTTTTTCCTGTCCGCGCTTTCCCAATTAAGATAGACTCCGTCCACATCGGTGAGGATGATGAATCTCTTTAAGGAGAGTTCGCGGGCAAGAAGGCTTGCGGACAGGTCTTTGTCTATGACCGCATCGACTCCTCTCATAGCGCCGTTTCCCTCTACTACCGGGATCCCTCCTCCTCCGGATGCTATGGGGATTATGTTTTTTTCAATAAGTATTTTTACGGCATCGAGTTCCAATATTTTTTTAGGTTTTGGAGAGGGGACAAGCCTTCTCCATCCACGCTCAGGTATCTTTTTCATGCTCCAGCCCTGTTCCATATAAAACTCTGCATCGCTGTCTGAATAATAGGGCCCTATAGGCTTTGTCGGATTCTGAAAGGCAGGGTCGTTATTATCAACAAGAATATGGGTTATTACTGTGGATACTGTTTTGTTTATTCCTAATCTTTTTAGTTCGTTGTACAGGCCCTCTGCCATCATTGCGCCTATGCCTCCCTGACTGTCGGCAACGCAGATGTAAAGCGGCATCGGTGGTATATAGTTCTTTGCGCATTCATTTCTGAGAAGAATGTTTCCAACGATGGGGCCGTTTCCGTGCGTGATTATCACCTTCAGTCCATGCGATATTAATTCTGCAATGGGCGTCATGCAGGCGGCTGTGTGGATAAACTGCTCCTCTATGTAACCCTTCTCACCCGGAAGGATAAGGGCGTTGCCGCCAAGGGCTATGAGTATAGGACTTTCATATGTCATGCGCTAATCCCTTGGCAGGGCATTGTATTTGAGCGGACTTAGGCAGCCCATGCGTGACATGGATGTCTAAGCGGGCTGGCTCAGCCTCGCAGGCGGGCTCGGATGCCCGACGAGAATGAGCGAAAATGCTGTGCCCTGCCAAAAAAAATTCTCAAATTATTCAAGTCAGCCCTACATGTCAAACTTTTTTAATATTCTCTATAAATTGTTCTACCACTCCGCTCAAATCTATATCGAAGTCATAGGATACCCGCACGGTCGGCCTGTCGATTTTTATTATCCTTCTTAAATCCACGGGAGTCGCTATGACTACGGCATCGCATGGAATACGCGAAATGGTCTCTTCAAGTTCTCTTATCTGTCTGTCCGAATATCCCATAGCCGGAAGCGCAGGCCCGATGTGCGGAAATCGCTCATAGGTCTCTTTTATCGAACCGATTGCGTAGGGTCTTGGGTCTATAAGCCCGGAGGCAATGTTTTTTGATGCCGCAATCCCCGCGCCGTAAGGCATGCCGCCGTGAGTGATGGTCGGCCCGTCTTCTATAACGAGAATTTTTTTGCCCTTAATCGCAGCGCTGTCGCTTAATATTAAAATTGACGGCGCTTCAAGAATCTCCGCATTTTTGTTTTCCTCTTTTACGGCATCTCTCAGATCCTTCAATTCAGAGGTAGTTACCTCATTTGTTTTTGTGATGATGAAAATGTCCGCCCGTTTGAGATTTACCTCTCCCGGATAAAAGAGCCGCTCATGACCCGGTCTTAATGCGTCGATCAGTACAATCTCAAGATTGGGTTTTATGAACGGAAAGTCGTTGTTTCCGCCGTCCCATATTATGATTTCAGACTCTTTTTCCGCTTCTTCAAGAACCTTTTCGTAATCCACACCCGCATAGACGGTAATACCTTTTTCTACGAGGGGCTCGAATTCTTCCCTCTCTTCGATGGTGCATGCCCCGGAATCGATATCGCCGATGGTGGAAAATTTCACAACAGGGGCGAAATCGCAATAAGGCATGGGATGCCTTATGACCGATACCTTAATGCCTTTTCCTTTTAAGATGCCTGTTAGCTTTCTTGTGATTGTGGATTTACCGCAGCCTGTCCTCACGGCACAGACCGAGATCACAGGAACATTGCTCTTAAGCATGGTCTTTTCAGGGCCGGGGAGTATAAAGTCAGCGCCGAGAGAAAGGCACTGCGACGCCTTGTGCATCACATATTCGTGCGATACGTCGCTGTAAGAAAAAACTACCTGATCGATGTTATGCTTTGCAATAAGCGCATCGAGTTCTTCTTCCGGATCGATCGATATCCCGTCCGGATAATAAGGGCCCGCAAGTTCAGGAGGGTATATCCTTTTTTCGATAAAGGGTATCTGCGCTACAGTGAAGGCTATTACTTCGTATTCAATATTATCCCGGTAGAGCATATTGAAGTTATGGAAGTCCCTGCCTGCTGCGCCCATAATGATAACCCTCTGACTTTTCATCCTGCCTTCTTTATTCCTTCCTCAAGTATCTCCAAACCTTTTTCCATCTCCCCTTTTTTGATTATCAACGGCGGCGCAAGCCGTATTACATTTTTATCCACGCCCGCCTCAACCAGCATAAGGCCGTTCTTGAGGCAATGCGCCATTATTTTTTTGAGGCCATCAGCATAAGGCCTTCCCTTTTTCATAAACTCTATGCCTATCATAAGTCCAAGTCCGCGTACATCTCCTATGCAGTCATATTTCTCCTTCATGGCGTGGAGCATGTTCATTGCATGTTTGCCGACGGTCAGCGCATTTTTCAGGAGTCCGTTTTCGATTGTCTTGATAGTCGCAACAGCGGCGGCGCATGATACAGGATTCCCTCCGAATGTCGTGCCGTGGGCTCCAGGAGACCACCGCGACATAATTTCTTTTTTCGAGGCGGTGGCGCTCAACGGCATGCCCGATGCTATGCCCTTTGCGATTGTCATAATATCAGGAATAACGCCGAAGTGCTCAGACGCGAACCATTTCCCGGTCCTTCCCATGCCCGACTGCACCTCGTCCAAAATAAGAAGGATTTCCCATTTATCGCAGAGATCCCGCAGTCTCTTTAAGAAATTCATTGGAGGAACAACATAGCCGCCTTCCCCAAGCACAGGTTCGATGATTATACATGCCGTTTCTTCCGGAGGCAGGAGGTGTTTAAATACCCCCTCCAGATATTCATAGCAGTCCATGCCGCAGGTCTCCGGCTTCTGACCGAAGAAGCAGCGGTAGCAATAAGGGTAGGGGGAATGATATACCGATGGGAGAAGGGAATGATATTTCCGCCTGTATCTTGTTCCGGATGAGGTAAGGCTTAAGGAGCCTAATGTCCTTCCATGAAAACACCCGGTGAAGGCCACGATGCCCTGCCTGCCTGTATAAAATCTTGCAAGCTTTAAAGCGCCTTCCACCGCCTCTGTGCCTGAATTGCCGAAGAAGAACATATCGATGCCGGGCGGCGTTATGCGTTTGAGCATTTCGGATAGTGTGATGAGTGGCTCATAATAAAACATGCAGCCTGAATGAATTAACGCATCCGCCTGTTTTTTTATAGCCTTTACGACTTCCGGATGGTTATGTCCTGTGTTCGCAACAGCAAGACCGGACGTGAAATCCATATAGCGTTTGCCGTTCATATCTTCCAAGTAAATGCCTTGCGCCTTCTTGACTGTTATGTCGTTATGAATAACAAGTGCCGGTGTAAGAAGTTCATGCGCTTTTTTTATAATGTCATGCATATCTAAACCCTCTATATGGCAGGGCATGGCATTTGAGCGGACTTAGGCAGCCCAAGCGTGACACGGATGTCTAAGCGGGCTGGCTCAGCCTCGCAGGCGGGCTTGGATGCCCGACGAGAATGAGCGAAAATGTTATGCCCTGCCATATGCTGCGTTTAATCTCACTATTTATCTATCTGCGCTTTTTGCAGTTTCCCGCTGAAATCACGGTAGATTACCTTCCACTTGGTGAACATATCGAGCGCGCCTCCCCTGCCTCCAGCCTCTTTATATCCAAAACCGCTCTTTTTTGTCCCGCCGAACGGAAGCTGAACCTCAGCGCCTATGGTGGACGCGTTGACATAGACAATGCCGGTATCCAGTTCCCTTTCCGCAACTGCCGATTTGTTCACATCCCCGGTATAGATGGACGCGACAAGTCCGTATTTAGTGCCGTTCACGATGGTTATCGCGTCTGCGAGATTTCTTGCTATAATCACACATACAACCGGCCCGAATATATCATCATGAGCGATCCTCATAGAGGGCAGTACATC
>JACREW010000007.1 GCA_016212685.1 Nitrospirota bacterium | reverse complement strand
CTTCATGGCGAAACTTCGAGCCGCTGAAACCGCTTCAATACAATGTCATGCCTGTCTCATAAAGTTTGAATTAAAAGGGAGGAGTTATGGCAATTGTAGGATATACGAGGGGCGGAAAGACATGGACGCCCAGGTTCATTGAATCCATCGATGTGGAAAAATGCATAGGCTGCGGCAGGTGCTATAAGGTCTGCAGCCGCGAGGTGCTCGAGCTTATAGAGAAACCCTTTGCGGGAGAGGATGAGTATGGAGACGATATGGGCAATAAGGTAATGTCTATAGCCAATCCGGAAAAATGTATCGGATGCGAGGCATGCTCCCGCGCCTGCACAAAAAAATGCCACGTGCATATAGAATTATAGACGATTTTTACAATTCCTTAAGCCTCTCCGCCTGATAATGGGTTATCAAGGCGTCGATAAGCTCATCGAGATTCCCTTCAAGAGCCTGTTCGAGCTTATGAAGCGTAAGCCCTATCCTGTGATCGGATACACGGTTCTGCGGATAATTATAAGTCCTTATCCTCTCGCTCCTGTCTCCGCTTCCGACCTGCGTCTTCCTGTCGGCGGCCCGCTCTTTTTCCTTTTTTTCTATTTCGAGTTCCAGAAGCCTCGAACGTAACACCTTCATGGCCTTCTCGCGGTTTTTCAACTGGGAGCGCTCGTCCTGACACTGAACGACAAGTCCGGTAGGGATATGCGTTATCCTTACGGCGGAATATGTCGTATTGACGCTCTGCCCGCCCGCGCCCGAAGAGCAGAAGGTATCGATTCTCAAATCCTTCTCCTCTATTTTAATGTCCACTTCTTCGGCCTCGGGCAGCACGGCTACCGTTGCCGCCGATGTATGTATCCTTCCGGACGCCTCGGTCGTGGGAACCCGCTGCACCCTGTGAACGCCGCTTTCGTATTTAAGCCTGCTGTAAGCGCCTCTGCCCGTAATATTAGCCGTCACTTCCTTTAGGCCTCCGAGTCCCGTCGGGCTTGAATCTATAATATCTATTTTCCATCTTTTGGATTCGGAGTATTTCGAATACATCCTGAAAAGGGCAGCGCCGAACAAGGCGGCCTCTTCTCCTCCCGTTCCGGCCCGTATTTCGAGGATTACGTTCTTTTCATCCCTCGGGTCTTTGGGGAGGAGCATTATTTTCAATTCGTCTTCCACAACGGGCTTCCTCTTTTTAAGCTCCTCCATCTCTTCCTGAGCAAGATCCCTTAAATCGCCGTCGCCGGCCTTAAGCAGTTCCTCCGCACCTTCGAGATCGGCAAGAAGCTTCTTATACTCCTTTATCTTCTCGACAATGGGGAAAAGGTCCGACTGCTCCTTCGAGTATTTCTGATACAGTGGGGGATTCGACAACACATTAGGATTTGCGAGAGAATTGGTTATCTCTTCGTATTTTTCTTCTATTGTAAGCAGCTTTTCTAACACTGTTTGCAAACCTCTTTATCCGCGCCTAATTTCAGGACTTCGTTCATCGCGGCTATCGCCACCTCTATTTGCGTGTCGTCCGGCTCACGCACGGTCATCCTCTGAAGCAGAAGTCCGGGAAGGACGATCAACCCTAAGACCGGATTATCCTTCATTCTCGCCGAAAGCCTCAGCGTCTCGTAAGAAATTCCCGCTATCACAGGCAGCAGCACGATCCTCGACATCAGCTTTCCGGAAAAAGACCAGCCCTGCGGGATCGACATGAATACGAGCATGCTGATAACCATCACTATCAGCAAAAAGCTGGTTCCGCACCTCGGATGATACGGCTTATATTTCTTCGCGTTTTCGACCGTGAGTTCCTCTCCGGCCTCATAGGCGTAAATAACCTTATGCTCCGCGCCGTGGTACTGATATATCCTCCGCATCTCTTTCCAGAGGCCGATGGCGAATATGTAAAAAAGGAATATTCCCACCCTGAGCGTCCCGTCGATAAAGTTGAACATAAAAGAGCTTTTTGAAACGCCTTCCGAAACGCCTCCGATCAGAGTCGTTAGAAAAAGCGGAAGGAACTTAAAAAGAGCTATGGCTAAAATAATCGCGAAACCGATGGTCAGTCCCATGCCGAGCGTGCCTATAGGTTTCTCGTCTTCCTGATACGCAATATTTCCCGAAAATTCGATAGCCTTAACGCCTATGGCAAGCGCCTGAACAAGAGCAGCCACGCCTCTTATAAAGGGCATCCTGAAAAACCTGTTCGATTTTTTCGTTACCACAGTTTTAAAGCTGATATCACCCTTCGGTCCCCTTACGGCCACGCTCCAGCCCTCGGGAGATTTCATCATCACGCCTTCTATTACAGCCTGTCCGCCTATCTTATGCATATATCTCCTTAACAAAAAAGGGTTAGAGCGCAAAAATCCTTATGCTCTAACCCCTAATCTGTGATTACGCTATTTCTTTGCGTATTTTTTCTTGAACTTCTCTACCCTTCCCTCGGCATCCAGTATCTTCTGTTTACCGGTAAAGAACGGATGGCACTTGGAGCAGATATCGAGCTTTATATTGTCTCTCGTGGACTTCGTGGTAAAAGCCTCGCCGCAGGCGCAGGCGATCTTCACCTCTTTATATTTCGGATGGATTCCCTCTTTCAACTCAAAACCTCCTGAAAATAAAAATTTAGACCCTTATTTTACAAAATGGGCATGAATTTTGGCAAGCCCGCAACTCGTTTTACCCCGCTTTTTTATGCTCGCACCCGCTCCATATCTCCTGCGGGAAGATAATGCTCCCGGTGCCGGGTATTTCGGGTATTCCCCTGCCGGTATTTAAATCGATGCCCTGTTTAAGATACGCGAGGTAAGCGAGTTGGCTGCAGTAGTAGGCATTTTCGGTGGTCGAATCGAGGAAATTCATATTATACGGTTTCTCCAATTCGGCCTGCCTCAGGCAATACGCGGCAACAGCTTCCCGTATTCCGGTTATATCGGTTTCGTTCAGATTCTTACCTTGCAGCGGGTATGCTATGCCGTACAGGGTGTCGATAATGCCCCTCTGCCCTATCATTCTTTCAAAATTCCAAGTGTTTTCTTTGGCCTCAAAAGCAATCACTTTACCCTTTGCTCCGGCCTCCACGCAACGGCCGCCCGGTCCGGTATAAATTACAATGTGGTCAACATCACCGGGTATTATTTTTCCGAGCAATCTCCAGAACTGACCTCTGATATCGGTATTCGAAGCGCCGTCTGCCGTGCAGATGATATCGCCTGTCCGCACAGTCAAGCCGTTAATCTCGTATTCGTAAATCATTGCCGCCTCCTTTACATTCTTTCGAGTTCGAGATTTGCGGTAATCGGATTTATGATATTTTCCATGACAAACCATTGATGGGTCTTTACCGCTTCCTGAAATTTATACCAGTCGCTCTCCTTATGGCCTGTCTTCCATTTATATGTTCCCCATCCGTTGATAAGAGGAATGGAGGCTATGAAATTTTTATCTATAGCCTCGTTGAACCACGCGTTTTCTTCGTATTCGATAAATTTCCCGCTATTCATATTTTTGATAAATTCTTTATATCCGGCGATGCGGTTGGGACTTTCTTCATTGTTACTGTCATGGTCTCCTATCAGTTTTTCTATATCTGCGATTAGCGCTCCTTTCTCCTGATCTATTACCGATTGAGGGCATTGAGGATCTAAATATAAGCGGTAATGTTCAAATATGCATTCTGTCGCTTTTAGAAAGCGTGCCTTATTGTCGATATTCGAATTTTTCCTGATGAGCCGCGTATCCTGCCAGATATTAGCAGGCTGATCAGGATTATGTTGAAAGTCGGCATGTCCTATGTTGGGGATTATTTTCTCAAGGAGAGTATCCCCCCTTATTTTCCCATTGCATGACTCGTAATATCCTATGAAATTTTGATGCGCGAACGTATCCGCATACATATGCGTTGCGATGCCTATGCGGTATAAATCCTTTGTATTGAGCGCTTCTTTCAAAACGGCGCGGGAATTGCTGTTATCCGGTATTGTATTGAGTATGTGAAATTTGCCGTCGCGCCTCATCGCGCCGTCATGCTCTATCTCATCTTTATTGCCCGGCATAAAATGAAAAACAGGGTATATGCGCATGAGGTTCTTTTCGGGTTTTGTTATGTCCGAGGTCTGGCTTATATAGTTGCCATACTCGTCCGGCGTTTCCTTGCCGATTTTAAACTCCGCCGTATTGTCGTCCACAAATTGTGATGAATACGCGATTTTATAAGCCTCGTCGCTTTTAAAGCCCGCCTTTAAAGCTATGATATAAGTGATGTAATAATGAAATTCGATATCCATTGTTATCCCTCCTCTGCTGTTGACCTTTCGCCTATCATCTGTCTTCAATCCCCCTCTTTTCTAGTAATCCCACCCTCGCCCCCCTTTAGAAAAGGGGGGTATTTAGTCCCCCTTTTTTCTAAAGACCTCCCTTTATTTCCCCTCTTTTTTAAAGAGGGGTTAGGGGAGATTACAAATTTTCATATATCCTTTCAACTACTCCGTTAATGTTTTTAAAAACCTCTTTATCAGAAAACCTTAAAACTTTGCACCCCTGTTCTCTCATATAGTTATCCCGTATCTCGTCCTTTTTAAACCCTTCATCTGAATAGTGCTGGCCGCCGTCGATTTCAATAATTAAATTTGCCTCTGGACAGTAAAAATCGACTATATAATCTCCTAT
>JACREW010000291.1 GCA_016212685.1 Nitrospirota bacterium | reverse complement strand
TAGAAGGGATATAGCGCCGTATTATGTAACGCTTGAGATCAAACTCATGGATGCAAAAGACGGCATTACCTCAGCTTCCGCAGAAAAGAAGTTCGAGCAAGGCCTCGACTTCGCAAAAGGAAACAGGCTCGACAGGGCATGCGAGTTGTGGGGAGAGGCGAGAATTGCATCTCCGAATGCGCCTTCTATCCTTTATAATCTCGGCATATGCTCCGAGGTTACAGGAGAGCTTGATCAGGCGCTGGATTTATATAGAAAGGCCGATAGGATGTTCAACAGGCCGGATGATAATGTCACTGCGGCCATCGGAAGGGTTTCCGAGTCGATACAGAAACAGAAAAGACTCAAGGAACAGATGGGAAGATAACTGACTGAAATAAAGGAGGGCTGGATATGTCTTTTTTTAGGCTAATTTTGTTATTAATCGGATTGTTTGTCATTTTGTGCGGCAATGTCTATGCATCGGAACGCCTGCGGATTGCCGTTCTTCCCTTTGAGATAGGAGCAACGGGTGTGCCGACGGATGCCGCTGTCGGCATTGCCGATATGCTCGTAACCGCTCTGGTTAAGACGAAGATTTACGACATCGTGGAGAGGGAACAACTGCAGAAGATTTTAAGCGAGCAGAAGTTCGGGATGAGCGGGCTTGTAGACCCTTCTACAGCGGTACAGATAGGGAAAATGTTGGGCATAAAAAAAATAATTACCGGCAAGATTACTCAGATGGGGGTCACGCAATCGGAGATAATCTTTATAAGGGTCGCTACGGCAAAGGTTTCTATCGATGCAAGGATTATCGATGTGGAAACCGGTATTATAGAGAGCGCGGAGACGGCAACCGGGGAAGAGACGCTGACAAGGATTTCCGGAGACAATCTCGCAAGCCTTCTTCAGAAAGAGCAGCTAAGAGGTGTGCAGGCCGGCGTCGCGTCCTTCGATCAGTCTGTTTATGCAACCGCTTCAAGAAAGGCCGTTGATTCGATGGTAGACAAGATAATGGAGAATATAGAGCATCTGGGATATGTAATTGCGGTCGAGGGCAATGTCATATTGATAGATCTGACAAAGGCGCAAGGGCTTCAGGTAGGAACGCGGCTTCAGGTTGTAAGGATGGGCAAATCTATAATACACCCTGTTACGAAAAAGGTTTTAGGCGCAGGCAAAGAGATAATAGGTAACATAGAAGTTACGGAGCTCGAGTCCGAGTGGAGCAAGGCAAAGCTTCTGGACTCAAAGGGAGAATTGAAGATAGGCGACAGGGTCTCGACAAAAGGAATCAAGAGGAAGAAGGAAGATGAATAGGTTGTGATGTGAAAATTACCTTTACATGCGGGACGTATGGTATTATAAATGCAGTATGAAGGGTTATTACATTTCAGGAGGTGCTTTAAAATGGGCAATAGGCAATGGGCAATAGGCAATGGGCGACGGATCGGACAGTTCTGTGTTTTGTCGGTATTAACGGTATTTGCTCTATTTTTCTTCTCCGGCTGCGCTCCGCAGGAGGCGGCGAAATGCACGTCGCCGGAGGACAATCCCCAGCATCATTATTTAATGGGAATGAAGGCTCTTGAGGAAGGGAAGATTGACGTCGCGCAGAGCAAGTTCGACAGGGCTGTTTATTGCGAGGAAAAGTTTTCCCCGGCATACAATGGCCTTGCGATTGTAGCGGCTGAAAAGGCAAAGAGACAGACGGATGCAGGATTCCGGAATGTGGAGACGAAAAGGGCGCTCGACAATCTAAAGAAGGCGGAGAAGCTTGCAGATACTGCCGAGGATAAATTCGATTATCTTGTCGCGGGCATCAGGGTCTATACGGTTTTAAAGACCCCTGAGTGGTTGAAAAAGGCCGAAGAGGCATTCGGCGACATAAGGATGCTTAAGGTCGATGAAAGAAAACTCGTCTATTATCAGGGCACGGAGGCAGCGGATTATTTTATGGGAATAGCGTATCTTGAAGCCCTTGAATTCAGGCAGGCGAGGGATAAGTTCGCGGATGTGCTGAACGCGAAGAGGGAAGGCAAGTGGCATGAAAAGGCGGATAAGGCCTGGAAAAAGACCGACAAGATCGTCCGGGCTATGGCAGGCATAACTGTCGGAGATGTCGGCAAGAAGATAGCCATAAAGGACGCCATATCGAGAGGGGATCTGGCGGCGCTCCTCATCGATGAGATGAAAATAGACAAGCTCTTCGCAGGCCGCATTCCCGTGCAGTCTAAGGTAGATAAGATGAAGGCCGAGTTCACGCCTGCCGATATACTGAATTACCATTTTAAGGAAGAGATACTTACCATTATGAAGTGGAAGGTGAGGGGACTGGAGCCGAAATACGATACTACAACACAGGCATACCTCTTTAAGCCGACAGATGTGGTGAAACGCGGGGAGATGGCGTTTATACTTGAAGACGTTTTGATAAAGCTCACCGGAGACGAGAAGATAGCAACGGCGTTTTTCGGCCATGCGAAATCACCGTTCCCTGATGTAAGGGCGACTTCACCGTTTTATAACGCGGTTATGAACATGAC
>JACREW010000292.1 GCA_016212685.1 Nitrospirota bacterium | reverse complement strand
CTCCATTAGCATTCATTATTTTTTGAACACTCCAAAAAGTTTATCGAGGCCTGTTTTTTCAAGTTTTGCGACAGCCTCAAGCTCCCCTGCATCGAGCCATATGCCTTCGCACTCGGAGCATTTGTCAATTTTAATGCTCTTGTAATCGATCTCAATAAGCTCCATGCCGCATTTCGGGCAGCGCATGAAATGCAGATCCTTAAGCCTCTTCTTTTCCTCCTCGGCAAGTTTCAGGTGTTTTTCATGCTCAAGCTTCTTCAACCTTTCATACTCCATTCTTGCAACATACTCTTCTTCTCTTTCACTCGGTATCATTTCTACTACCTCCTGTCTATGTTTTTATCGCGGCAAAGCCGCAAGTAAAAAATTTTAACCTGTCGGCTCAATCCTTGCCTCTAAAATGGCTGAATGCTATAAGGGATGCTGAAACAACTGCAATTGCAATCCCGTAAAAGAGTGTTCCTTGCGGGTCTTTCCATTCAACAAGATGTTCGAGAAATATAACAGCCATTACGAGAATAATGACGCTGCTGAGCTTTACTTTGAGGTCATGGAGGTTTCGTATTATAAGCCACTCAGGAAGGGAGATGTCCTTGATGAAAAGTTCATACATGCCAACTGCAAAAATTAGAAGGGCAGTGGCAATAAGAAATGTGTCCATAAGTCCTATTAGGGATATTGCAGCCAATGGGTCTTTTCCATAGCTGACAACAAGATTCAATATGATAGTAGCCGTTTTTGCTGCACCCCATAGAAAGGCTGCAATGGATGCCGCCAATGAGGAGACAACAGCAATTAAAATTAAGTTTCTACTTTTTTCAAGAATTTTTTCCATACACAATCTCCTCAAACGTATCCTTCTTTGGATTATAAGCGCATATCCTGCCTGTTTCGATATTATAATACCAGCCGTGGAGATAGATTTTCCCTTTCTTCAATGCCTGAGCCACAAAAGGATAGGTCTGGATATTCTGCAATTGGGCAAGGATATTTTCTTCCTCCGCAATCCTCTGTCGGGATTCGCCATGAGCGTTGGGACAATATTTTTCTATCATTCTCTTCACAGGCAACGCTAATCTCAGCCAATCCCTGAGATGCGGCATATTTTCAAGTTCTTCCTCGTCCTTGAAAATGGCCTGCATTGCGCCGCAATTTGAGTGTCCGCAGACAATAATATCTTTTACCCTCAGATCGAGAACCGCAAACTCAATTGCTGCTGCAACACTGTTTTTGTCCTTTATCGCATCGTAAGGAGGGATAATATTGCCGACATTCCGCACAATAAAAAGCTCTCCGGGTTTACTCTGTGTAACGAGAGTCGGGTCTACCCGTGAGTCGGAACATGTTATAAAGAGCACCTCTGGCGTCTGTCCTTTAGAAATCCTCTTGAAAAAATCTTCTTCTTTCTTGAAATATGACTCCTGAAATTTTTGAATGCCTTTATATAGTTTCTTCATCCGCCTCGCCTCGATAAAAAAGACCTTTACCACGAGTATATCTGCAAATCTTCCCGTGGTAAAGGTCTTGCTTGTTAGAATTATTCTAACCGCGGTACCGGGCTTTTTTGCCGTGTTGACGATAGCCGCCGCTGTAAGCTACTCCCCTTTACTTCTTATTAAGAATCCATATGCCGATTAGTCTATCCTTCCTATCGGCTCCTGCTCTTTAACTTCAATTTTATCAAGAACGAAGATCATCTGCCCTTCCTGTACCGTATCATTAAGCTTTACGCATACCTCCGTGATCTGCCCGTCAAACGGAGCCATTATTGCATTCTCCATCTTCATCGCTTCAAGGTTTGCAATCTCTTCGCCTTTGTGAACAATATCACCGACCCTTAGCGTCCCTCTTTCGGGATTGCCTATTCTCCAAATATTTCCGTTTATCGGCGCTCCTATCTCATTCGGCCCTTTTGCCATCTTTGTCTCGGCCTTCTTAGCCCTCGGCGTCTCAACCTTATAAACCCTCGTCTTGTTGTTGACCCGCATCACAACATGGATTACGCCTTCGTGCTCCGCGCCTATGGACACAAGCTCTATACTGTAAGGCTTTCCCCATAGCTCAAAATCTACCCTGTCGCCCGGCTTTTTCAGACCTTCTCTCCATACACCGGTCGGGAGCACAAGCGGAGCCTCTCCGAATTTTTCCCTGAACTCAATAAATTCAAGCGCGTCCTTCGGATGCATGAGATACAGAATAAATTCCTCCTCTGTCGCAGCCCTGCCGAGCATATCCGAAAGCTCTCTTCTTATCTTTTCAAGATCGTCTGCGGTTATGGAATCCAGCGGGGAAAGCTCTTTTCTCTCTTTTATCTTATCCTGCCATTCATCTCCGAACGCGCTTTTATATACCCATTCGGCAGGCCAGCCCACAGGAAGCTTTCCGTAATTCCCCATAAGAAGATTTTTAAAATCTCCCGGGGCATTCCTGAAAAGCATCAACAGTTCTTCCTGCCCGCCCTTCTGCATCGCTTCGAAATCCTGAGCCTTTTCCTCTACGAATTCGGACATAAGCTCCGTTATGTGCCTTACGCCGACGTCTCCTCGCTCTTTCGCATATCTATTGATTATGCCGCTGCAGGTAACCCATGTGATCTGAGAGCCCGGAGTAACGTCAAAATATTTCACGACCCTGTTGTAAAGGGACATCATCTTCAATATAGCCGGCATGAGATGAAGGAATTCCGCTTTCTGCGCCTGTTCAAAAGAGCTCGGGAAAGCACCGCCGGGCATTTTGTGAAGCGTTACTGTGTGGTCGAGACCCTTAAAAGGAGACTCTGCCCATTCGTAATGCCCTATCCATTCACGCACCTTCTGAACGGCAGCCTCTGCCTCTTTTCTGCCGAAATGAACGGGAATTCCGGATTCTTCAAATATCGCGTGGACTCCGAGCATGGGAGAATGCCCGTAAAACCTGACGAGCGAATCCTCCTCCACGTCGAATATCTTTGCGCCGGCCTTCGCAGCAGCCAGAAAAGCCGGTATTGCAAGTCCGTCCGTTATATGCCTGTGATAATTGATGACAAGTTCGGGATATTTCTGTTTTACGGCATCTATAAGATTACCTATCCTGTTGACATCGCCCACTCCTGCCATATCCTTTATGCACAGGACTATCTCATCTATACCCCCGCAAAGATCGATAATATCCCCGACAACGCCGAGATAATATTCATTAGTCGCCCAATCGGCTACGGTAAAGGATATTGTCGGCTCGAAAAGCCTGCCCCTTTTCATCACCGTTTCTGCAACCGACCTCATGTTCCTTACATCGTTCAGGAATGAAAAGCATCTCCATATATCTATATCAACTCTTGATACGGCATGCTCTATGACATTTTTAGGATACGGCCTGTATCCCCAAAGATTGGTTTCCCTTATGAGCGTCTGGAGCAGCACATCGGGCATATTTTCACGCAGTATCCTGCACTCTTCAAACGGGTCCTCTCTCCTGTTCATTATGCCCACATGCCAGCGCGCTCCGCCGTGCGACTCGGCGCTGAAAAGCCCCATATTGTTATAGTAAGGCGCGAGGGTTTTCAGATCGTATATGCGATGGCGGTTTTTGAAATCGGACTGTCCCGCATCCCTCATGCCGACGGATGTGAAACATACGCCTTTGAGAGAACGCACGGCATTCACTATCTCTTTTGGCGACATCCCCGGTTTTGCAAATATATTGTTTTTCATGCCTCTTGCCTCTTGCCTGAATCCTCTACATCCACTTCTGATGGCCGAGCGCGGATATCTCGGCAACATACCGCGCGACCTTCAACGCCTCGTCCTCGCTCGTCTTTTCTTTAAACATAGATATAAGCTCATCCATGTGTTCTTCGATAAATCTGGTCGAGAACTCGCCTGAAATAAAGGACGGATGCCTTATTATGCTCAACAAAAGCGGCGCAAGGGTCTTCACGCCTTCAACCCTTAGATTCCTGCTCAATGCGCGATCCATGGTCATTACCGCATCTTCCCTGTCCGCTCCTGCAGTCATCAGCAGCATAAACAGCGAGTCGTAATAAGGAGGAATGTCCGCGCCCTCATAAACGCCCGAGGCTATTCTCACACCTGGTCCATGGGGTATCTCAAGACGGGTAATGGTTCCGAATGAAGGGCTGAACGTCTTCGGATCTTCAGCATTAAGCCGCACCTCCAGCGCCCACCTGTTCGGACGAATATCCGACTGCTTAAACGGCAATTTCTTGCCGGTAACTACGTCCAACATTATGCCTACTATATCCAATCCTGTGATAAGCTCGGTTATGCCGTGTTCGACCTGAAGCCTTGTGTTGACCTCAAGGAAATAGAACTTCCTCGTGGAAGAATCGAATATGAATTCCACTGTGCCGGCAGTAGTATAGCCTATCTCCCTCATAAGGCGGACTGCTGTGAAGCATATCTCCTGCCTCAGGTCTTCGTCGAGGGTCGGAGAAGGCGCTTCCTCTATTATCTTCTGATTGCGTCTCTGAAGCGTGCATTCCCTCTCGAACAGATGTATCACATTTCCGTATTCGTCTCCGACTATTTGGACTTCGATATGCCTGCCTCTCTCTATATACTTTTCAACGAGCACTGTCTCGTCTCCGAATGCCTTCTTCGCCTCGGAACGCGCCTGGCTGAATGCCTGCTCCATCCGGTCTTCGCTTTCGACCTTGACCATTCCCTTGCCGCCGCCGCCCGCGGAAGCCTTAATCATAATAGGGAAAATTATCTTTTCGCTCTTCATCCATTTCTTGATCTGGCTTATGTCCGTGACATCGCTGATCCCGGGGATCGTGGGTACATTCGCTTTCTGAGCAAGCTCCTTGGCCGCTATCTTATCGCCCATAAGCCTTATCACCTTCGGAGAAGGGCCTATCCATATCAATCCCGCGTCGATAACCCTTTGAGCGAACTTTTCGTTCTCCGCCAGAAATCCCCATCCCGGATGTATGGCGTCAGCCTTGCTCATGAGCGCGGCGTCGATCATTTTATCCATATTGAGATAAGACTCTATAGGCGGAGCTTCGCCGATATGCACAGCCGTGTCGGCCATAAACACATGATGCGCGAGCCTGTCCGGAGTACTGTAAACCGCGGTTGTGGGGATTTTCCTGTCCCTGCAGGTATGCATTATCCTGACGGCAGGAACACCCCTGTTAGCAATCAATACCTTATTTATATTTCTTTTATTCATCTTAATTATTTATTCCTTAACACATTTTATACAGGCAAGCGATGCGCCGAAAAGCATTTTGCAGCGATACCTTAGCGCCGAACCCTCCCGCCATTTAAAGGCCCTTTCAGTATAACCTTTGCATTAAAAATAATATAACAGGCAATTTGATAAATTCATCGCATTGCAAAAGGCTTGGAGGCGTATTGGTTGCCTGTATCATTACCGGCAAATCGCCGACTTAGGCTATACTACATATCTAAATAGTTTACAGCAATCTTTACATTCATAGCCGCGGCTTATTAGAATATAACTAAAACTCATATTCGAGAGATGATAGAAAAATTTAAAATATTCTGCGCGGTAGCGGGAACCAAAAGCTTTTCGAAGGCTTCAAAGATAGTCCACATTACCCAGCCCGCCGTATCCCTTCAGATTCAGGCAATCGAAGAGTTATTCGAGACAAAGCTGTTTGACAGGACGGGGAATTCTCTGAGGCTTACCCCTGCCGGAGATATCCTTTACAAACATGCAAGAGAAATACTGAGAACCTATGCCTCTCTTGAAAAAGACATAGGAAAAATTACCGGAACGATAAAAGGAGGCGTCGCCATAGGAGCGAGCACGACCTTAGGCAACCATGTGCTGCCTGATATAATAATAGACTTTAAAAAGAAACATCCAAAAATAAAAATCAATCTGCATATCGGCAACACCAGAAGAATCGAGGACCTGTTGATATCCGGCTTTATCGATTTCGGATTTGTGGCGGGAGAACCTTCAAAAAGCAATCTGAAGGTCGAAACAGTTATGTCCGATGAGCTTATTTTTATTATCCCACGGTTTCATGCATGGAGTAAAAAAAACGTCATATCCATTTTCGAGGCAATGAAGGAGCCTTTTATTTTAAGAGAGGAAGGGTCGGGCACCAGACAAAAGGTAGAGGAATATTTTGAATCTCACGGCATCGGCATCGACAAACTGCACACCGTATTGATATTGGGAAGCAACGAAGCGATAAAAGAAGCCGTCAAGGCCGGCATATGCATATCGGTCATATCGAGACTGGCCGTTCAGAGAGAGGTTGATGAGGGAAAGCTAAAGGCGGTAACCCCGAAAGAAGGAAAAATCCTGAGAAATCTCTCTCTAATCTTTCCGCAGAAAGCCCATTTCTCACACGCTGTCGAAGAGTTCATATTTTTTGCAAAAAAAACATATCCATGAAAAGATTCTATAATAAAAAAACCTTTCAGGCCTGCCTGTCCTTCAATTCCTTTGATTTCTCAAGCAACGACTGCCTTGTCTTTTCCCTTAAAGCCTCCAGTTTTCCGGCTATTTCAGGATGTTTAATAGAAAGAATGGAGCATGCTAAATATGCTGCGTTCTTGGCGCCGTCGATGGCAACCGTGGCTACAGGTATGCCGGGAGGCATTTGAACGGTCGCATAAAGCGCGTCAACGCCTTTCAAAGCCCCTGATTTCAGAGGTACGCCGATAACAGGCAGCGTGGTATGGGATGCAATGACCCCAGCAAGATGGGCTGCCATTCCCGCGCCCGCTATTATGACCTCGATGCCGCGCTGCCTTGCGGTCTTTGAATATTCCGCCGTCTTTTCAGGAAGCCTGTGGGCGGAGCTTATGTCCATATCATAGGGAACGCCCATATCTTTTAAAACCTCTGCTGCCTTTTCCATTACAGGCAGGTCGCTCTCGCTTCCCATAAGGATCAAAACCAATGGTTTATTCATCACTCTAATACTCCATTACTCCAATTCTTTTAGCTTCCCATTCTCATGGCTTCAAGTCTTGCAACCCTTTCCTCCATAGGAGGGTGTGTGCTGAAGAGTTTCAAAAGTCCTCCGCCTGAGAGAGGGTTTACGATAAACATATGAGATGTTGCAGGATTCGCATCCATGCGTATCTGCTGGGACGCCATGTGGAGTTTTTTCAGCGCATTTGCAAGATGCATAGGATTGCCCGCAATTCTTGCTCCGCCTGCATCAGCGCCGTATTCCCTTGAGCGGGATATTGCCATCTGCACAAGCATTGCTGCTATGGGACCGACGATCATCATCACAATAGCTGCTATAGGATTGCTGCCTCCTTCCTCATCATCATGCCGTCCGCCGCCGAATATGGCCGCCCACTGCGCCATCTGAGCGAGGTAGCTTATCGCGCCGGCAATCGTTGCCGCTATCGTGCTTACAAGAATGTCCCTGTGCTTTATATGGGCAAGTTCATGAGCTATAACGCCCTCGAGTTCTTCCCTCGACAGAATCCTCATTATGCCGGTTGTTACCGCGACAGTGCCGTGATTCGGATTCCTGCCGGTTGCAAATGCATTGGGCTGGTCTTCATCCATTATGCATACCTTCGGCATCGGAAGCTCCGCCTTATGCGCGAGCCTTCTGACCATTCCGTAAAGCTCAGGCGCTTCACTCTCTGTTACAGGTTTTGCGCCGTACATCTTAAGCACTATTTTGTCGCTGAACCAGTAGGTTATAAAGTTCATGCCGAATGCCATTATAAGGGCGAATGTCATCCCGGACTTGCCGCCGAGAATGCCCCCGATTGCCACGAGCATCAGGGTTAAAGTTACCATCAAGACCATTGTCTTAAATCCGTTCATCTTTTTTTACCTCCAATCGAAAAGACCTTTACCGCAACGAATACTTATCAATAAAATAGTTTACCAATAAATACTCGTTGCGGTAAAGGTCTTGCTTGTTAGTTTTATCTAACCGGGCCACCGGGCATTTATATTTATGCCGTGCTGACGATGGATGCCGTATCAGCTACTCCCCTTTACTGATTTTAGATTATATGAAATAAGGAATCCGTGTCAAGATAGGCAGCGCATCGACACATTCAGCTTTTTCCCCACGAAGATACGAATTCGCTATATGAAATGCCTAAAACATCCCTAAATGCCTGATTTACATCAGAGCTTTTTGAAAAGGACACGAGCAGGTCTTTCATCTTCGCCGGGCCGTGTTTCTCTATAAGATAAGAAATCGCAGAGTAGCTTTCCCAGTAAGCAATTCCAACCCTTCCTCCAAGCCATATAAATGAATTTTCAAGATAATTCAATGGAACAACCTGACCTATCTTTTTGGGGTAATCCCTTGAAAAATACTCTGCAAGTCCCTCATTAATCCAGAGTGGACACCGTTGTGTAATGGAATCGACCACGGCATGCACATATTCATGAAAAAGCACCCTTTTCAGTTCGGCCTCCCTGCCCTCCACCCCCTTCACTGGGATGCGGATCTTCCCGCCTATAAAATCATAAGCGCCGCCAGCCCATCCAGGGGCCAAAGTAGTATCAAAAAATTCCTTTTCGGTATAAATGATGACGGTTATCGACTGATCAGGAAAATAATTAAGTTCCTTGCCGACAAACCTGTATGCGTCATCAAGGATTCCCAATACCTTCCTGCTGATATTACCGTTTTCGTGCCCATCGAAAATAACCTTGAAGTGCCGGGTGCTTTCATCGATAAATTTCTCCTGCGTCCTGTGCTCTCTGCCAATCTTATCATGGAGAAACTGCAGCGCCTGATCCTCTTTTATGGAAAGGCCTCTCTCGATATTATGGAGGCTCTTATCAAGGCGATCTGTTTTGTAATAAGCAAGGGCAAGAACTTTTATTGCAGTGAAATTATTGCTGTCGTACTCTATCGCCTTTTCGAGATATTTTATTGCATCATCGTATTTTCCGGTCTTCAAAAACAAAATGCCGATATCGGTAAAAATACGGTTGTCTTTTTCGGAAACCTCTTGCAGAAGTTTAATGACTTCGTTGTAGTCCCCCGCCTTTACCATCGCCCCGGCCTTCAACCACAATTCCCTTTTCTTCTCGTCAATCTTTACATCGCTTCCCGGTAAAGGCGAAATCTCTATTGATTTAATGGATTCGTCCACCTTCTGCGTTGAATCGCTGTCATGATTAAGGGATGTTAACTGCTCATAAGGTTCGGTGACCTTACCTGCCGGAATCTGGACAATTCCTTGTTTCTCAGTAGGTCCTTTAAAATAGAAATATACCATAAGAATCGCAAGGAAAACGAAAACACCCGATGCTATTGCCCTAAAAAT
>JACREW010000287.1 GCA_016212685.1 Nitrospirota bacterium | reverse complement strand
TCCTCGCACTAATACCGTATTCTTTAAGAAGCTTGAGGGCAGCCCGCCGGGATTCCTTACTATGCACAACGATTGTCAGGCTTACATCATTTGAGAGGTAACTTTTCCAGCGGTCAATGGTTCTTGGATTAATGAGGAACTCCATCCCTTCCATCGAAAATACAATCCCCTTCCTCCCTTTCTCTACAAAAAGGTCTGGGATAGATCCTGTCCACTTCGATGAAGCATTTGAATATGAGGGATTCAGTGGGGTGTAGATATTGTATCCCCGCTTTTCGAATTTACTGATAAGATGATTGAACAACTTAACGCCGAAACGTCTCTCTTTCACATGACTCTCTGTCCTTCTTAATAGGGCATGTATCCTTGCCAATAATTCTCTAAAATCAAGTGGCTTTGTTATATAATCGTCTGCCCCACCTTCCAGTAAATTAACTTTCATTTGAACATCCTTTACCGCAGACATTATAATAACAGGTATAAATCTGGCGAGAGGGTCTTTTTTTAGCTCAGAGCAGGTCTGAATGCCATCCTTACCACGCATCATTATGTCGAGGATAATCAGGTCAGGCTCTTCTTTTCTTGCCTTATCTATTCCGATATTACCATCTGTAGCAGCAATGACTTTATACCCTTCCTTTTCCAATTTATGACGGAGCAGCTTAACAGAATCCTCATCATCATCTATTAGAAGAATTTTTTCGACGCTATTCCTTGGCATTTCTGAATACCATTATCAGGTTTCGTCCGTTCTGCTTTGCATTGTAGAGGGCGCGCGTCGGCGCAGGATATTAGGGATGCGGGCGTTGATTTCTCATCGGTATCGCCCTTGCCACCTGTCTCAGACATTCGTCCCCGCATTGATGCCCGTAAGCATCATTATAAGCCCTGAAATAATCTACATCAATCATTATTATCGAGAACGACCTGCCAAATTATCGCCGTCAGGAGACGGCTCCTACCAGGATTGTGGATTAAACATGTTTTTGTTCAGGCTCGGAACTGCCTCTTTTTTTTATAACACTCCTTTTTATGCCTTTATCGAGTTGGTTAGAAAGGGCAACAAAACTACCGAAATTTATATTTCTCATGATGACGGATTCTTCTTCCGTAAAATGAAAGCCTTCTTTGATACAAGCCCTTGCGAACGATTTGGAGGCATAATTCCTGAAATTGTCGTCTGTCAAAAGCCGTCCTAAAAATCTCTCTACAGATTCCTGAGACATGATGCAAATATAACAACGCAAATAAGATGCCAGACTAAGAAAGCCTTTTACATCAAAGGGTTATCTCAAAGAACCTATAAGGACGGTGTCCCTTTCCGCCACAGGTCAGCCTAAAAAGGGACATCTTGATTAGCCTCTGCGGTAAAACATCTTGCGGTTTACTTTAAGGATTTCTGCTGCGAGGGATTTGTTGTCCCCGCATTTATTGAGGGTTTTCTGAAGGATTTCGCCGACTATATTGTCGAGTGAGGTATTGGGTGAGTCAAGGTCTACGGTTATCTGCACGGCATGAGCGCTGTCATAAGATGTGTCTTCTTTTCTCTTGCCTGCAGCGATTAAGATAAGATGTCCCGGCTTTATCAGCTCATTGTCCGTTATGATGGCTGCCCTCTCAAGGCAGTTCTTCATCTCCCGGATATTGCCAGGCCAGTGATAACCGATAAGCGCATCCATAGCCTTCTGCGAGATTCCTGGTATCGGTTTTCCGAGTTCCTGCCTTAGTTGTCCGATGAAGTAATCTGCAAGCAATGGGATATCTTCCTTTCTCTCCCTGAGCGGAGGAAGAGATATGGGAAATGTATTGATTCTGTGATAGAGGTCTTCTCGGAAACGACCTTCTTTTGTTAGTCGGCTTAAATCTCTGTGAGTGGAGATAATAACCCTGCAGTCCATATTAATAGGTTTATTCGAGCCGAGTTTTTCATAGACCCGCTCCTGAATCACCCTGAGGAGTTTTGCCTGCAGTTCGAAGGGCATGTCGCCGATTTCGTCGAGCAGAATTGTCCCTCCCTGTGCCATGGCGAACTTTCCCTCCCTGTCCCTGTCCGCTCCTGTAAACGCACCTTTCACGTGACCGAAGAGTTCGCTCTCGATAAGCGTTAAAGGAATCGCTGCGCAGTTGACCGCAACGAACCTGTTTTCCATCCTCTCTCCTGCATAATGTATCGCCCGCGCCAGAACTTCTTTGCCGCTGCCGTTTTCTCCATATATCGCAACCGTTGTGTAAGGACTTTTAGCGACCTTTTCAGCCAGTTTGAGGGCAGCCATCATTTGGCAAGATTTAGTAACAATATTCTGAAAACTGTAAATACCGCGCAGGTGTTCCTTAAGTTTCTTATTCTCATCGCTCAATCGGTAGTATTCCAGTGTGCGATTTATGGTGGCAAACAGGTCATCCGGATCATAGGGCTTCTCGATATAATCATAAGCGCCCTGCTTGATTGAAGCGACAGCCTTCTTTATCTCTCCGTAAGCGGTCAGCATAATAAACGGAATATCCCTGTGGTTTGATTTTACTCTGTGTAAGAGTTCCATGCCGTCCATCTCAGGCATCACCTGGTCGGATATAATCAAATCAACATTCTTCTTCTCAAGAATTTTAAGCGCCTTGATTCCGCTGTCTGTAAGAATTGGCTTGAAGCCTGCCTTTTTCAGATGGGTTTCTATTAATAGCCTGAAACTTTCATCATCGTCAACAATTAATATGCCTGCTTCTTCCATTAATCGATAACCTCAAATACTACCTCAACCCTATCGAGGTAGGCAGAAAGCTCGTTTATCTTTATTCTAATCTCCTCCGGGTTTTTATCTTTTGCAGCTTGCTCAACAGAATGTCCTATATCACTTATTGTATCGAATCCGTAACCTCCGCCGGTCCCTTTTATGGAATGTCCCAATATCCGTATGGTTTCATAATCGCCGTTGTCAATCGCTGCCAGCATGGATTTGACATCCTCCCTCCTGTTTTGGAGAAACCCGGGTATAAGGTCCTCAAGG
>JACREW010000286.1 GCA_016212685.1 Nitrospirota bacterium | reverse complement strand
GTGGTGTAAATGTCTATCCCATTAGAGAAATATCACAATGATGAATACGGCCATAAACATGACCACACCCACGGCGCGGTAGACGCGTCTTTATTTACTACTGAGCGCGGTATTTGGGCGGTCAAATGGTCATTCTTCTGGTTATTTATTACAGCTGTTTTTCAAGTCATCGTTGTATTTTTAAGTGGAAGCGTAGCGCTTTTAGCTGATACCATTCATAATTTTGGTGATGCTGCGACAGCCGTTCCTTTATGGTTTGCCTTTATGCTTGCAAGATACAAAGCTACCAAACGTTTTACTTATGGATATGGCCGGGTAGAGGATTTGGCAGGCGTTGCTGTGGTCCTTACGATTCTTTTTAGTGCCATTGTAGCTGGATATCAATCGTATGAACGGTTTATCCATCCTCAAAAAATGGGATATATTTGGATGGTAGCGCTTGCTTCAATAATCGGTTTTTTAGGTTACGAAGCCGTAGCTTTATTTCGTATAAAGGTTGGCAAGGAAATAGGCAGTGCCGCTCTAATAGCGGACGGATATCATGCCCGGGTGGATGGGCTGACAAGCTTGGCCGTTCTTGGCGGAGCAATAGGAGTATGGCTTGGTTTTCCTTTAGCTGATCCTATAGTCGGTATGCTTATAACAATTGCCATACTTTGGATCGTGTGGGATTCTGCTAAGTCAGTATTCTCGCGCTTACTTGACGGTGTTGATCCGCAAGTGGTCGACGAGATCCGACATACCATAAGCCATGTCAAAGGCATACAAGACGTAGCGGAAATTCGGGTGCGGTGGCTTGGGCATAGGCTCCATGCAGAGGTCAACGTAGCGGTGGATGACCATATATCCGTAGAAGACGGACACAAAATAGCCCATGAAGTACGACATCAGCTTTTGCACCACTTGAAATATTTATCGAATGCCACAATTCACATTGATCCTGCGCATGCCTCGGGAGAAGATTATCATCATATCGCCAATCATGTGCATGATAATTTGCCAGGGCATTCACATTAACCGGAGAGATTGCAGAGATATGAAAAAAACTATTTACTTCAGCTTATTAGCCCTGATGGCGGTGTTTTTGAGTTCCTGCGCTACGGTTACCCATAAGCCTGCGTTAAAACCCTCTCTGGCATCGGAATCTTTTCCAATTGAAAAGATACCCTTAGAGATTGCCAGGAATAACGCCATACATACAGTAGCTCCCGGAGAAACTCTCTTGCGTGTAAGTAAAATGTATGATGTGCCTGCTGAGGATATCGCACGTAAGAACAACTTAGGATCATCCTCTCAGCTAAAAGAAGGGCAGAGGCTTGTTATCCCCAATGCTGCGCCGATCAAGCCGATAATCTCCTTATATACGAGTAGAAAATGGAAATACATTATAATTCATCATAGTGCGACCGATGATGGAGATTCGTTGGATTTCAATAAATTGCATAAACGCAAAGGTTGGAAGGGCGTAGGTTATGATTTCGTCATTGATAACGGAACCAGAGGCAAACAAGACGGTCAGATTGAGACGTCACCGCGTTGGATTAAGCAACAAGATGGCGCTCACTGTAACGCGTCGGGAATGAATTTTAAGGGAATAGGGATTTGTCTGGTAGGCAATTTTAGCAAGGAAAAAGTTTCGGAAAAACAGATGGAGTCATTGGTATATTTGGTAAATATTTTAAGGAAGCATTATAAAATATCGGAAGATTACATTATGGGTCATGGTCAAGTGCGAGGCGCGAAGACAGAATGTCCCGGGAAATACTTCCCTTGGGATGAATTCAGAAAGAAATTGAAGAACGATGACCGAGGATTGTGACAAAAGGAAAAATATTTCATGGGTAAGAAAAAGGTATTATTCATCTGTATTCATAATTCAGCCAGGTCTCAGATAGCCGAAGCATTATTGAGGCAAATGGCCGGAAATCGTTTTGAAGTCGAGAGCGCTGGCCTTGAGCCAGGTAAGCTTAACCCATTGGCCGTTGACGTAATGCGAGAGATAGGTATTAACATTGCACAGAATAAGACCAAGAGCGTATTCGACTTCTATAAGCAGGGGAAGGAGTACGATTACGTTATTACCGTATGTGATGAGTCCCAGTCAGAGAAATGTCCTGTCTTTCCTGGAAGGCACAAAAAGCTTCATTGGAGCCTCGATGATCCGGCAAGCTTTCAAGGATCTTTAGAAGAGAGGCTAGAAAAGACCCGAAGAGTGCGGGATCAGATAAAGCAAAAGATCGCCGAGAATTTCCTTCCTAAATAGTATTCCAAATCGAACCTTGTGAATAAAAGTCCAATCCTGTCTTGTTAGGATCAGGGTACTGGTGTCATTATGCCAGTCAATCCTACTTGGCAGGCATAGGTATCCGCAGCTCATTGCAAGCGGGATTGAGCTCACAGTTTGATCCGGAGATCATGTGGGATGGCATTGTAGATGGCCTGACAGATCCAAGGACATTGAGCATAGCTTTTAGTATCGCAGGAGACGCAATCGGGTTAGATCCACTCTATAACAATATAATAATAAACTTGGCGGCTGGAGCAATCGAAGGAGGTTTGGAGAATCCTCAAAACATAATCTATGGCATGTTTAAGGGGATGCTCGATAATTTTATCCAAACAAGCGTGAGAGCTCTTTCCTTTGGGTTATATGATCCTGTAGAAGGAGGGTGGAATCAAAATTACCAGAAACAATACTGGTTTACGCATTTGATTAATTTTGTCACTGCTATGCAGGAAGAAGGCGGTATAGTGCAGGCGTTGACGCGCTATATGTCTACCATATTCAGGGATGATGCGATAAGGTCAATAAATGAGGCGGGAGGTATAGCTGATTTTCTCACAGGAAATGCTGAGATCGTCTATGAGAACGGCATAGCAAAAAAGAAAGTAAATTTCACTGACGGCTATCAACTATATCTCGATCCAAATACAGATGAAGTCATAGGACGGGACATTGGCGATATTCAAGAAAGAGGCCACTATGGTATAAATCCGTGGACAGGTGGGTTTGGATTAATCGATGGCACGATTTTAGAGGAAAATGAAAACGGAAAGATGGTCTATCATGTTCGGGATTCTCTTATAATCGATAAGATAGACTTTTTTGGTACTGGAAAGAATTATTCAATAGTAGCCATGGATCCGG
>JACREW010000284.1 GCA_016212685.1 Nitrospirota bacterium | reverse complement strand
GGCTCGGATGCGGCAATGAAATCTCTGCACGGCATGCGTTGGCTTATCTGCTGCTTCAGGGCGATATTTTCTTTTATTAGATTCTTTTGTTCAATGACTTTTTTGATGACAAGCCGTATTTCTTCGTTGAGGAATGGTTTGACGATATAATCGGCGGCTCCCCTTTTCATGGCATCAACGGCAGACTCTATAGAGGCAAAGGCAGTAATCATTATTACAGGCGTATCAGGGCTTATCTCCTTGGATTTTTCAAGCACGACCATACCATCGACCCTGCCCATTTTCAGGTCTGTAAGTACAACATCAAAATTTTCTTCTTTCAATTTTTCAAGGGCAGCCTCACCGCTGTTAACGGAAGTCACAGAATATCCCTCACGTTTTAAGAGGAATTCAAGCGCCTTGCAGATATCGATTTCGTCATCCGCTATTAGTATTTTGGGTTTCATAGGGTTGCCGCAGGAAGCGTGATTGTGAATGTGCTTCCTTTGCCGGTTTCGCTTTCGATTGTCAATGTACCGTTCATTTTCTTGATTATATTATAGCTTACTGCCAGTCCGAGTCCTGTCCCTTTTTCCTTTGTCGTATAGAAGGGGTCGAATATTTTCGGCAAATCCTCTCTCGGAATTCCGGTTCCTGTGTCCTGAAATTGTATGATTATCTCGTTCCCTATTGCCATGCTTCTGACGGTAAGCGCACCGCCTTCCGGCATGGCGTCTATGGCATTAAGCGTAAGATTGACAAAGACCTGGGACAACTGGTTCCCGTCAACGGTGACCACCGGCAAATCGGGCGAAAGATTTTTAACGATTGATATGTCTTTTGCCTTTTTATCATACTGTATCAGATTAATGGATGTCTCTATAATCTCGTTTATCCGGCACTCTTTCGGCTCTCCAGCGGGCATCTTCGAAAAACCCGAAAGCTGCTTCAGGATTTCGGAAATCCTGTTGATATGAAAATAAATCGTTTCGAGACTCTCTTTTTTGAATTCATCCTCCTCCATCTCCCTCAGTATCTGGACAAACGAGAATATGGAGGTAAGGGGATTTCCAATTTCGTGAGCGATGCCCGCCGCAAGCCTGCCGATAGATGCAAGCTTCTCGGAGTGTATTATCTGCTCTTCCATTTTTTTCATTTCCGTTACGTCCTGTATAAGCCTTATGTGTCCGTGTATTTCGCCATTTTCACCTTTTATAGGGGCACTGGTTATCTGGAAATATTTATCTTTTTGCCCGAAGAGATTAGACATTATTATTGTGTCGATGTTATTTTTATCGTTCATCGTATCTATCCCCAATATAACATGGCAATCAGAGCATATGTCTTCGCAATGCATCCCTATGACATCGTGACCGGCCATTTCTTTAATCTTTTCGTTTGCCCACTGTATTTTCCCGCGCCTGTCTATTAAAAGAATTCCGCCGCCTATGGCGCTTACGATTGTATTAAGTTTTTCTTTCTCGTTTACAAGCTCTTTCGTCCTCTCGTTGACGCGTTCCTCCAGTTCAACGGCATATTTTTCCAGCTCTTCCTTTCTCTTTGCCACCTCTTCGGCCTTTATCCTCTTTTTGTTGAATACTATAAGGAGAGCCGAAACTCTACTCGTTGTTATAAAAATCGAGATTATGAGATAGGAATAGAGTTCCATGCTGCGTTTCGTGGCCGAGGTTACTTCGGAGTAGGGCGCCGAGACGGCAATTATCCACGAAAGGTCGTCTATGCTCACCGTGGAGAATGCAATAATCTTGTCTTCCCCCGACGGGGCGATATGTCTCCCGTAATTTTCCGCCTTGCCCTCTACCACTTTCTTTTCAAGGTCGAAATTTATATGGCATTTGAAGCAGGCGGAACCTGTTTTATAGATGTTGCCGCCCATCATTCCCGGCTGTGTCGGATGATAAAGGAGCGTCCCTTCCTTGTCCATCATCCATGCATATCCCCTGCTGCCCGACTTTATATCGCTTACGAAATGTTTTGCTATATCGCCAATCGCTAATGATATAAATATTGCCCCTTTAATGCCGCCCTTATCGGCTATGGGAGACAGGACGTATATTGCCGGAGGATGCTCCACTATAACAGCGCTGCCGGCGCCGATGCTTTTTGTATGTTTTAAGATATACGGCGCAGCCTTTTTCAATTCCGTTTTATCCCCTTCGAAATAGACCAGATCCCCGGCGGTATTGATGATGCCAACGTCTGCTTTAGTTATGCTTTTCTTTCTGATGGCATCGGATGTCAGCCGATTAAAGGTCTGTTTATTGTCGATGTCGGCCTTTGAAAGCATCTTCGACAGATGCAGGACATCTTCTTTCATAAAATAGAGGTACCCCTGTATATTGCTGGCGATGGACGTCGAGAGGAGCAACTGCTGCTTGTTGAATTGTTCCGCCATTTCCATCTGGAGGGACTGCTGGAAGAATACGTTCAAAGTGATAAGACCGGAGATTACAGCTATAAGAATGCCGATTATGAAGATATAGCTTTTCATCGAATATATGATAGCAAAAAACAGCAGGGTATATAAACTTTAAAAATTTAGATTACTTCTCCGGTATCAGTTTCGCCTGCGCTTCTGCAATGATAGTATTGTCGTCTTTTTTTAGAAGCCGCGCCTGCGCCTCTATGAGCCGTGAGCCTATTTTGATAATTTTCGCTTCGGCGACTGTTTTTTCGCCGGTCATAAGCGGCCTTTTAAATCGCACATTTATTTCGGCTGTCACGGGCATTATCCCCTCTGCGATGGCGGCCTGTATCATGACCTCGTCGAGGACGGAGGTGATTATGCCGCCGTGCGTTATATCCTTGTAGCCCTGATGTGATTTGGAAGGGATAAATTCGGCTGTGAGCCTGCCGTTGGAATATTGAAACGACAGTTTTAATCCGCACTGATTTTTTTTGCCGCACGCGAAACAATAACTGTCGTCTTGAAGTTTCATAGGCTAATGGCTAAAGGCTAAAGGCAGTAGATTTTTTCGCCTTTCACCTTTCGCCTTTTGTCTTATTTATTCATCATTTCGAGGAATTCTTTGTTGCTCTTTGCGCCCTTAAGTTTGCTCATTAAGAATTCCATGCTCTCCACGGTGCTCAGCGGGTTCAGCACTTTTCTGAGTATCCACATTTTGTTAAGCACATCCGCATTGACGAGCAGTTCTTCCTTCCTCGTACCCGAAGAGTTGATATCGATGCTCGGGAATATCCTCTTGTCCACGAGTTTGCGGTCGAGGTGTATCTCCATATTTCCTGTTCCCTTGAATTCTTCGAATATTACATCGTCCATCCTGCTGCCGGTGTCTACGAGGGCTGTCGCCAGGATTGTCAGGCTGCCGCCTTCTTCGATATTCCTTGCGGTGCCGAAAAACCTTTTAGGACGCTGGAGGGCATTAGCATCGAGTCCGCCTGAAAGCACCTTGCCGCTCGTGGGTGTTATAGTGTTATACGCCCGCGCAAGCCTTGTTATGCTATCGAGCAAGATAACCACATCCTTTTTTGTCTCCACCAGGCGCTTTGCCCTCTCGATAACCATTTCCGAGACCTGACAATGCCTCTGCGGAGGCTCGTCGAATGTCGAGCTTATGATCTCGGCGGTGCTAACCTGCCTTTTCCAGTCGGTGACTTCTTCCGGCCTTTCGTCTATAAGGAGTATTATCAGATGCACTTCTTTATGATTTTTCTTTATTGCCTTTGCTATGGATTGAAGGAGCATGGTCTTTCCGGTCCTCGGCGCGGCTACAATGAGTCCGCGCTGCCCTTTGCCTATGGGCGTGATGAGGTCCATGACCCTCATGGCGTAATCTTCGGTCAGGTATTCGAGATTTAGCTTTTCGGTAGGATAATACGGGGTGAGGTTGTCGAATAAAGGACGGCTTACATTGTCCTCGGTGGATTCTGCGTTTATCGTTTCCACCTTGAGAAGCGCGAAGTAACGTTCGCTCTCCTTAGGGGGCCTTATCTGCCCTGATATAAAATCGCCGGTCCTTAAAGAAAACCTCCTTATCTGGGACGGCGATACATAGATGTCGTCGGGAGAGGGCAGGTAACTGTAATCGGGAGAACGGAGAAAGCCGAATCCGTCCGGCAGTATTTCCAGTACGCCTGCGCCGTAAACATTGCCTGCCTTTTCTACCTGCGCCTGAAGAATAGCGAATATGAGTTCCTGTTTCCGCATTCCGGTAGCGCCTTCGACGTTGAGACCCTTGGCAAGGTCCGTGAGCGCGTTGATGTTTTTTTCCTTCAATTCGGAAATCGAGATATGGTTTTCCATTTGCTTTTTACCTCTCTGAGTTATCATAAAAAATATTTATCCTTACCTAAATTGAATGATTTTATATATCAGACACGGCTCAAAGACTTTAAAAAGTGTCGGTTCAAGTGTATATATAAAGATTATAAGCGCATTACTCAACAAGTATCCGCCGATGCGGATGACGGTATAAGATAAATGTTAATACAAGTGTTGGGTTTAAAGTCTTTTCGCCGCACCTGATATATATTCTTTAAAAAACTTAGAATCGCTCACTTTGGGTTATACTTTTCGGTCGGCAACCTGCTTAAATTTT
>JACREW010000019.1 GCA_016212685.1 Nitrospirota bacterium | reverse complement strand
TAATATAGAACTCCGGATCGTAACCGCCGCCGTTAAGGCGAACGAACGCCAGATAGCTTCAGTGTCTGAAAAAATAAAGAGCGCCCTTAATGACGTCAAGGGCAAAACGATTGCAATTTTGGGGCTTTCATTCAAGCCTAACACAGACGATATAAGGGAAGCGCCTGCCATATCGATAATCCAGAGCCTCTTGGATGCCGGAGCAAACATAAAGGCTTACGATCCGGTTGCCATGGATAATGCGAAGGTGATATTGCCCCAGATTATCTATTGCAACGACGCATATGAGGCATGCGAAGGCGCAGACGCCGCAGTGATTGTTACGGAATGGAACCAGTTCAGGAACCTCGAACCGGCGAAACTGATGAAGATGTTGAAACAGCCGTATTTCTTCGACCTCAGAAATATTTACGACCCTCAGAAAATGAAGGAAGCAGGATTTAAATATTACTCGGTAGGTCGCTCTTTATGAGCAATCTTTAAAATTATATTTCTAAAACACTCCGAGCCCCGAATATTGCCATAAGTATGCGATACCCTGATATAGTGCCAATTGTTATAGCCTTTCTCCAAAGCCTTTGTCAGCCACCTGCATGCCTCTTCGGAATCCTGTTTTGCCGCATGCAGTTCAGCCATGCTGTTTAAGGCATATATGTTGTTTTTATTGATCTCAAGAGCCTTGTTGATATCCTTTTCCGCTTGTTCATACTTCCCCATCAAAATATAGGTGAATCCTCTGTTGTTGTATGCCATGCCGTTTTTCGGGTTCAGTTCGATGGCGGTGTTGAAATCAGCAATCGCAAGATCGTAATGCCCTATTTCTTGATGGGCATTACCCCTGTTGATAATGGCTTCAACGAACCTGGGGGTTAACTCTATGGCTTTATTTAAATCGGTAATCGCAAGGTCGAACCGTCCTTTTTTCAGATGCGCGATGCCACGATTGTTATACGCCCCTGAACTCGACGGGTTAAGCTCGATAGCCCTCGTGTATTTTGCGATATCGCTTTCATATTTCCATTTTTTCGACATAAAAAATTTCCTGATGATAATATTACACCCATCGGATAATCATGTAAAGACCAAATATCCTCAATATCATACGGCAGGCATGATTTTAAAGACTTTATAAGTGTGGTTGCCGGTGCTGATGAAAAATAATCTATGTTTTGCTCAAATACTATCCACCGATGCGGATGACGAGAAAGCATATGTTAATTTTACATTCTGCGGATAAAGTCTTTAAAATCACACCTGCCGTATGTATCCGTAATCAACCGTTTGAAAAGCATGGAAGGTATGGCGAAAAAGACTTTACCGGCGAAATTTCCAACCGGCATACGCCTTCCCGTCATCCGCATCGGTGCTCGCTTATTGGGTAAATTCGCTTAATATCTATGCCCTGAACGTAAACCGACACTTGTAAAGGCTTTGAAGCCGTGCCTTCCATGCTTTTAATGCCCTGTCTATGCCTCATAGCCCACATGTTGTTGCCCTATTTCACACATATTGCAAATTAGACACAGGTTTACGCGGGCTTCCATTGGGTTATAATTATTTTTTATTTTAATTTTCAATGAGTTTAGTCTGGCATATTTGTTGCTTTCTATAAATAGGTTTTTTGTTCTTTGACAATAATTTTTGCTTGACAAAGCATCGCGCTAATAGTATATACTCTACCATCTTTATGGGGGAACGGATTTATGGCCGACTCATTCACAAAAAAAGATGCGAAAGAGTTTAAAGAAGAACTCTCTATGACCTTCGAGAAGTGGAATGAAGAGATGAAAGGTTATGTCTATATGCTCATTAAAAATAATCACGAATGGATGCTGCAAAAATTTCGCGGCATTTTTCCTGCTGACCGTTGGCAGGAATTTAATCTGAAACTAAACAAACAATTGGAAGATGTAAATAGAAAACTTGAAGAACCAATAAACAGAGGTTTATGTTCGGAAGGCAAGGATTAAAAAGAGAGCTTAGAGTTTGGAGTTTAGGGAGAATAAGCCAATGAGCGACAAAGAAATGGAAAAAGAGATAAAAAGGTATCTCGACATTCAAGCGGAGAGATTTACGCATGAACTTGGCTTTGTCATAGACGAGATAAAGGCTGTTGAGGAGAGATTAAATAGAAAAATTGAATCAGAAATCGTAGGATTAAGAAAAGATCTCAAACAGGAAATCAGAGAAGTCAGGCAGGAACTCATAGCCCATAGGGATAACACGGAAGTGCATGCCCAAAAGGCTAAAGCTAAAAAGAGGGCTTAAAAGGGGGTGATGCGGGGAATAAGAAAAGAGCAGAAATTCAGAAGAGCAGTAGAGCAGAAGTCAAGCAGTTGAGAGGAAATCCGCCTTTGGCGGAAAAAACTGAACCAATCCTTAAAAAGGGTTGGGAAGTGGAGGCTTTAAATGAAACGTTATTTAGGAATCGTTTTAGCTGCAATGTTCGTATTCGGCTTTGCAGCCAGCGCCTTCGCCATTCATGCCGAGATTCCCGCGGAAACTCAGGCAGTAGTGGCAAAAGGCACAACCCAGATAACACTGGGCGGCGAACTTCGGTTCAGGGGCGAACTGCGGAAGAATACAGACGTAGGATCAAACGAGGCGACCAGACAGCTTAACGGTGAAGCCGGTAAAGCAGGAGAGGATCACAGAGATGTGACAGCCTCTTACGATGGTAGAGTAAGGCTCCGCCTGCAAGCTGATACTTCCAAAAACACGCAGGGAGTCGTCCATCTTGAGTCAGGCACAAGCAACGCAACCGATAGTTACACATGGGGCGGCGGCGCCGGCGACACAAGAGGCATCTACAACGAGGGTAACGCTAAGCAAAACAACCTTTATATCCTCGAGGCATGGCTTCAGCATAAAGGATCCGGTTTTCTTGGAATTCCTGCCGGCGTAAAGGTCGGTCATATGCCTGTGAAACTGGGATACGGTCTCTTCTTTGATCATTCCAAGTTCGGCGATGACGCACTTCTGCTCTTCATCGATCCATCTAAAAACCTGCATATCGGGGCAATGACAATTAAGTTCCTCGAAAACACAACTACACAGGCCGATGATTCCGACGCCTACATCGGATACTTCGCCTACAAAGGGGGAAGCTTTAACCTCGGCGGCGATGTAACCTATATCGATGCAAAAAGGTGGGGGCCATCCTCGTCGTCCCTTAATGAGCAGCAGAGAGGAACCCAGTTGTACAACGTAGGTCTCCGCGGAGACACCAAGATTGCTTCCGCTGTTACTCTTAGGGCAGGCGTAGAAATGCAGTCTGGAAAAACCCGTTATGAAACCAATGTGTTGGATACAAACGTCGATGGTACAAATGACGCCAACGAGGTAAAGAGAAAAGGCTATGCCTATATCTTGGGCTTGGACTGGAAGGCTGCTCCTAATGCAACGATTACTATCGAGCACGCATACGGCAGCGGTGAAGCATGCAATGACGTGAACAACAACGGAATTTGCGACGAGAAGAACTCGGATAAAACTTTCGTAACGGCTCAGAGCAGCATACAGAATTACACCTATGTGTATGAGTATCGCACAGTAGCTACCGGAAGGGCTTTTTTTGACACCGGCGCAACTACAGCCGCAGCCTCCACAGGTATTGCCAATACATGGTATGCAAAGCTCGGCGGAAACTTTGACTTAACGAAAGACCTGAACCTGCTGGCCAATCTTTATTATCTGAGGGCATCAAAGCCGACGTCAGTGCACGGCACGATAACTTCAGCTACCAAAGCTCCGCGCGAAACGAGCGGAAAGCTCAAGACATCTAAAGAGATCGGCACAGAGTTTGACGCTAAAGTCACCTATAAGATCGACAAGAATCTCGTCTATTTTGTAGAGGGCGGCTATCTCTGGACAGGCGCTGTGTTTGATTATCTCGATCCTGTAGCAAATTCAAACGGAACAAACAAAGCCAGCAAAGACGCCTATGCGGTAAGGCACGGGCTCACACTCAGCTTCTAAATTAACTCCCCCTTCCCCCTCTTAAATTAAGAGGGGGACAAGAGGGGGCGTTAAAGACTCAAAGGCGGGGCATTTGCCCCGCCTTTTTTTTGGCCCGCCTGCAAATAAAAACCTGTAACGCCAACATGATAATGTCCTATACTGCCAATTTAGAAATGTCCTATAGAGAGACTGTTAAACTGTCTGATTTAAGAGGAGGACAGGATGGCAGGAAAGGACATAATCATGGCAACACAGAAGGATTTAAAGAGGC
>JACREW010000283.1 GCA_016212685.1 Nitrospirota bacterium | reverse complement strand
TAAGCACGGCTGAGTCCTGTATGTTTTGTTCAGTTCATCCGACGGGCCGTTAAAGCTCAATTCCGCGACATCATATCCGAGAACTTCTGATGCCTCATTATAGAGATGTTTTACCTCATCGAAATTTTCGTAAAGGTCTTTGCCCATTCCTACTGTCTGGGAGCCCTGCCCCGGAAAAACAAAACAAACCTTCATTAAAAAATCACCTTAAACTAATTTTATTGTTTTTAGTAATCTCCCCTGCCCCTCTTTAAAAAAGAGGGGTTTAATCCCCCTTTTCTAAAGGGGGACATAGGGGGATTACTGTTTGTTTATCCCTTTGCCTCTTTAAGCTTTTTAATTAAAAGAGGCACAACTTCATAAACGTCTCCAACTATGCCGTAAGTAGCCACATCGAATATCGGGGCCTCCGGATTTTTGTTTATGGCAATGATAATGTCAGACGACTGCATTCCCACAAGATGCTGCACTGCGCCGGATATGCCGCATGCGATGTATATTTTCGGACAGACCGTCTTTCCTGTCTGCCCTACCTGCCGGCTGTAAGAAATCCATTCCTCGTCAACCGCAGCCCTCGACGCACCGACCGCTCCGCCCAAAAGCTCAGCAAGTTCTTCAAGCATTTTAAATCCCTCGGGCTTGCCGAGTCCCCTGCCTCCGGAGACTATGACCTCGGCCTCCTGAAGATTCACCATGCATTCCGACGCCTCTTTAATCGTATCGAGGACTTTTGTCCTGCATGTAATGCCGCTCGCGGATACAGGAACAATCCCGCCTTTCCTGCCCTCGTCATATTCTCCGCGCTTCATGACCCTCGGCCTTACCGTAGCAATCTGCGGCCTATGATTAGGGCAAAGAATAGTCGCCATTATGTTGCCGCCGAAAGCAGGTCTTATCTGTAATAAATTCCTTGAGTTCTTGTCTATCTCAAGAGCCGTGCAATCCGCAGTGAGTCCTGTCCTGACTTTTGCGGCGACCCTCGGAATGAACGACCTTCCTATCGGAGTAGCCCCTGCCAAAACTATTTCAGGTTTGTGGGTCCTTATAAGATTTACGAGCATTTGTGAATAAGGCTCATCATTAAATTTATCGAATATCGAATCATTGCAGTGGTAGACTTTATCGGCGCCCCATTTAATAAGCTCCTTTGCCTGCTCCTCATTGGAACCCAATAAAACAGCGGAAAGCTCGGTTTTCAATTCATCCGCAAGCCTTCTGCCGGCGCCGAGGAGTTCATAAGCAACTGATGCGGCCATGCCTTCGCGCTGTTCCGCGAATATCCATACGCCTTTATATGCCGAGAGATCCGCTTCTACAGCGTCTCCCTCTTCCAATATCTCTATTATCGCGCCTTCGGGACACACGCTCAAACACGCCCTGCAAAGCTGGCAGTATTCGTTGATAAATGCCTTGCCGTCTTTTATCTCTATGGAGGTAAACGGGCACGACTCGACGCACTGACCGCATCCGGTGCATTTCTCTATATTAACGACTATGCGCATTTCAACCCCCCTAATTCCCGAATGAGCGCTTCAACCTGTTCCTCAACGCTGCCCTCGATCATCTTCCTGTCTGCCTTTGACTGGGGAGCGAATATGTTTTTGACCTGAGTCGGAGAACCCTTAAGGCCGACGTTCCCGGCTTCTGCTCCTATGGCGTTCATATCCATTTTAGTAATCACCGCTTTCTTCGCCGCCATTTTCCCTTTAAGTGACGGAAGCCTCGGGGTGTTCAATTCCTTAACCACTGTCAACAAGACAGGAAGCGATGACTCAACGACATCGTATCCGTCATCCATCAATCTTTGAACTTTTATGGTTTTGTCGCCGACATCTTCTATCTTTCTGATATACGCTATGTGCGGAATATTCAAAAATTCCGCCACTTCAGGTCCGACCTGCGCGGTATCGCCGTCTATGGCCTGCTTCCCGCAGAGGATTATGTCGTATCCAAGTTTTTCGATTGCTTTATAAAGGGCATGAGAGGTCGCCCATGTATCCGCGCCCGCAAACGCCCTGTCTGAGATAAGCCTCACATCGTCCGCACCCATGGAAATGGCCTCTCTCAAAGCATCCTCGGCCTGCGGCGGACCCATGGTAATGACTGTAACCTTTGCGCCTGTCTTTTCTTTTATCTGAAGGGCGGCTTCCACGGCATGCAGGTCATAGGGGTTTATGATGCTCGGAACGCCCTCGCGTATAAGTGTGTTTGTCTCGGGATTTATCCTGACCTCGGAGGTGTCAGGGACCTGTTTTACGCAGACAATTATATTCACAAAATCCTCCCCTTTTCAGAGATTTTAGCTTGAAATTATACCCTTTATGAGTTTTTTCTTTCAACCACGACAGTGGCTACGGCATAGTTTCGCTCGTGGGTCAGCGTGAGATGGATAATGAATGAGTTAAGAGTGAATGGTTTAGAGTTTAAGATTTTAATAAACGGTTTGCCCGATGGTTCATTTAATATTTCAATGGCATGAAACGCCAAATGCATTTCGCGCAGCGAGCTTGATGCCTTTATTACCGCCTCTTTTGCCGCGAACCGCGCCGAGAGATGAGGGTACGGGTCTTTCTTTTGATTGCAGTAGGCGATCTCATTATCGGTGAATATCTTTTTTAGAAACCGCTCTCCCCACTTCTCAACCGCCTCTTTTATTCTGCTTATCTCAACAATGTCAGTTCCGATGCCGATGATCATATATTTATCTCCATTCTTAATTTATTTATCCAGCGGACTCCGCACGCCCATATAACGCATCGAGCGGGCTTTGCGGAGCATTAGACATATTTCTAAGCACATGGGTATAGACCATAGTTGTTTCTACATGCTTATGCCCGAGAAGGCTCTGAACTTCTCTGATGTTGATTCCATTCTGAAGCAGATGGGTCGCAAAGCTATGTCTGAGCGTGTGTACCGTCGCGTGTTTTACAATGCCTGCCTTTCGCACAGCGTCTTTGACAGCAGTCTGGATTACCGAATCGCTTATGTGATGCCTCCGCACAACACCGCTCCTTGGATCAACCGAAAGAGAGCCGGAGGGGAATACATACTGCCATCCCCACTCTTTAGCGGCATGAGGATATTTCCGTCCAAGAGCATCAGGCAAAGCAACCTCTCCATGCCCTGCAGCCAGATCTTTTTCATGAAGGGTCTTAACATTTGTCAAATGTTCCTTAAAACGTTCTTTGACCACTTCAGGAAGCATTACAGAACGATCTTTGTCGCCTTTGCCGCTATGAATGATAATGGTGTTGGCATCGAAATCGATGTCCTGCACCCGCAATCTTGCAAGCTCCATAAGGCGCAGTCCTGTTCCGTAAAGCAGTTCCGCAATCAAGAGGGTCTTTCCGGTCATCTGTTCAAAGAGCTGTCTGACTTCCTCCACTGTGAGCACGACAGGAAGTTTCGGCCCTCTCTTTGCCCGCACAGTAGTATCAAGGGAGCCGACATCCCGTTTTAAGATATTGCGAAATAAAAAAAGAACGGCATTGAATGCCTGATTTTGTGTAGAAGAAGAGACCCTTTGCTTTAGCGCAAGATGGCTAAGAAAATTTTTTAAATCAGCAGCCTCGGCATCACCGATGCTCTTTGAGTCTGATTGCTGCATATATGCCGCAAACCGCTCTATCCACTGAATATAGGTGCGCTCGGTGCTGTATGAATAGTGTTTCAGCCTGATAAGACGACGCACCTCCGCAATAACATCCGTTAAGCCTGCAAATACGGGAGCGCCGCCCTCGCGTTTAGTCTTACCGAGGTAATGGAAATAATAAAGCCTCAGAGCTTCGTCGGCCTGATTCGGCTGCCAATCCCTAATGCGGCCATCCTGCCGCAAGCCATCAATAAAAGCCATAATCGCCTGCTCATTAAACTCTGTAGAGTCAATCGCGTGTTTTTGAGCATAACGCAGATAGCGGCTTACCCAATAGGCGAAGTAGGAAACCCTGTTTTCAGGAACAAGTTTTTTATCAATAAGGTATTGCTGAAACTCCGGCAAAATAGGCTCGGAATTTTGTTCCTGTGCACTAAAACCCATAAAAAACCTCCAACACTTTTGACCTATAATATCATAAATTGTAAGTTTCACACCAACCTGAATTGTTGATATTAATATAGATTTTTCATATTGCGCTATTTAAGGCATTATGCTATCATGACGTAAATAGTTTGAATCTGCCTTCGAGGTAGATTATATGTTAGCTAAAAAATATGAAACGAAAAAAGATACTATACGGCATAAAATTACCTGTCAAATTGACCATTCGAGAACGTGATCTTATTCGCGATGAAACATTTTGTGATCCCGAATTTGCCAAATTTGCAGTCGTTGACGGCAAAGGCATTAGAGTCGATTTATCGCTTGATGATATAG
>JACREW010000285.1 GCA_016212685.1 Nitrospirota bacterium | reverse complement strand
AGTCCGCGCGCCAAAGTTTTCGTCAAATTTATTGATGAAATAAACCCTTTATCGAATAGTCCAAGACTATGCTTTGTCTCTGTACTTTTGAAGATTTCGTCAATGCTGTGATTTGGCATTTTATAACGTCTTATGAATTCTGATTTATTGCAGTTTTTACCTTTTACACTATCCCCTGTCTCAATATATCGTGCAGATGTATTATGCCTTTTGCCCTTCCTTCACTGTCAGGAACTACAATGGATGTTATGGAAAGCTTTTCCATTATTGATAATGCCTTAACTGCAAGCTCTTCCTCTGATATTGCCTTCGGATTTTTAGTCATAACTTCGCCTGTCTTCATGTCGAAAAATTCCTTGCCCCATTTCTCTATTCCGCGTCTTAAATCACCATCGGTAATTATTCCGAGGATTTTGTTTCCGGCATCGGCAACAATAGCTACACCAAGCCTTTTTGACGATATTTCAACAGTGGCCTTTATCATGGGCGCATCAGGAGATACTATAGGGAGGGCATCTCCTGAGTGCATAAGGTCTTTGACTGTGATAAACAGTTTCTTGCCTAAGCTTCCTCCGGGATGGAATGATGCGAAGTCTTCTTCTTTGAATCCTCTTTTTGTCAGCAGGGCTACCGCTAACGCATCGCCCATTGCCATTGTCGCTGTAGTTGAGGCGGTCGGCACTACACCCATCGGACACGCCTCTTCCTTTACGGATATGTCGAGCGTTACATCCGCTGCCTTTGAGAGAGTCGAATCGGGGTTTCCTGCCATCGAGATTAAGCCTACATTGAACCTTTTTAAAAATGGGATAAGTCTGATAAGTTCTTCGGTCTCGCCGCTGTTCGATATGGCGATTATCACATCATCCGATGTTACCATCCCGATGTCTCCGTGGCTCGCCTCTGCCGGATGCAGGAAAAAAGCAGGGGTTCCGGTTGACGCGAGCGTGGCTGCTATCTTTTTGCCCACAAGACCGGACTTGCCCATGCCGGTAACAACAACCCTGCCCTTGCTGTTAAAGATAATATCAACAGCCTTTTCAAAATCGCTGTTGAGCTTTCCGGCAAGCGCGGCAACCGCATCCGCCTCTATCTTTAAAACCCTTTTAGCTATATCAATAATTTTTTCCATCGCTTTTTTAATACGTAAACTGACATCTCAGCCAGCCGGGCGGTACCCCTTTTCTGTGAGCTTCATCCTCAAGCCGGCTCAGACCTCTTTCGCTCTCTTTGCGCTGCCTTTCGATCTCTTTTAATCTTTTTTCTGTCTTCTTAATATCATTTTCAAGAGGCCTTCTCTTTTTCCCTGCCTCTCTGGATGCGGCATCCTTCAGCTTTGCAAGTTTTTCTTCTGTTTCTGCAATCTCACTTTGAGCCTTTTCTATCTTCTTCCTATGAGCGTTTGCCTTTTTACACCAGTATTCCTTATCCTCTTTTTCTTTCTTTGCTTCCGCAACCTCTCCAACAACAACGGATAATCCGATGAAACAGATTAATAGCAGGAATAGAATATAAAGTATATTCCTGTTTCTCATTTCAGCAGCCCGTATATTGATTTGACTGTCCGAAGCATCTTCTCTACTTCGTCCAACTTTATCATGTTCGGCCCGTCGCACAGCGCCTTATCGGGCTCAGGATGAACTTCCATAAACAAGCCGTCAACCCCGACCGCAACCGCAGCCCTTGCGAGCGGCTCCGCGAATTCCCTCTGTCCCCCGGAGCAGATTCCCTGCCCTCCCGGAAGCTGGAGGCTGTGTGTTACGTCGAATATTACCGGATAGCCGAAAGAACGCATAAGGGGAAACGCCCTGAAGTCTACGACGAGATTGTTGTAGCCGAATGATGTGCCGCGTTCCGTGATGAATAAATTTTTGTTGCCTGTGGATGTGAACTTTTCGATGATATTTTTAATATCCCACGGAGCGAGGAACTGCCCCTTCTTTATATTCACGGGCTTTCCTGCCTTGGATGCCGCAAGTATCAAATCCGTCTGCCTGCATAAAAAGGCCGGTATCTGCAGCGCATCGAGAACATCCGATGCGGTGTTTACTTCTTCGGCGGAATGCACGTCCGATATAAGAGGTATGTTGAATTTGCTCTTAACATCCGAAAGTATTCTGAGTCCTTTTTCAATCCCGGGACCTCTGTATGACGAAAGAGACGTCCTGTTTGCCTTGTCATATGAGCTTTTAAATATAAATGGAAGCCCGGCAGCCCGGCATATCTCTTTCAGTTTCTCCGCAGTGTGAAGAGTTATGTCCTCGTTTTCGATTACACAAGGCCCGGCAATGATTACAGGCGGATTGTTGTCGCCGACGATTATGTTTTGGATGTTTATTGTCATAGATGTTTTCCGTGCTTTACCGTCTATTATACCACTATGGGATGCGGAAAATGTGAAGGATGGACATGCCGGTGAAGGCGGCAATAGGGAATCAGGCTTTCAGCTTCGAATAAAGCCATGCAGGGAACTGATGACACGGTACAGCCTGATGATTTTTGGGGTGGGCGACGGGGATTGAACCCGCAACCACTGGAGCCACAGTCCAGTGCTCTGCCATTGAGCTACGCCCACCATGTTAAATTATAGCGTTTGTTTTTATGCTTTCGCTATAACCTATAATTTTTATTGGCGCGCCTGAGAGGACTCGAACCTCTGGCCTACTGCTTAGAAGGCAGTTGCTCTATCCAGCTGAGCTACAGGCGCAGTTCTGGTCGGGGCGAGAGGATTCGAACCTCCGACCCCCTGCTCCCAAGGCAGGTGCGCTAGCCGGGCTGCGCTACGCCCCGTGAAACGTTAAGAATACTAAAATGCCTTGATAAATGTCAATTTGAGATAGCCCTTTTTGTGCGCCGCGTGTTAAAATAAATAAATTTTCTTTGGAGGACCACAATGTTAAACATGAAGAATGTCGAGCCGGTAAGGCTTTCTTTAGACGCGAAATTTAAGTTCAGATGCCATAAGGGGATAGCCTGTTTCACGAAGTGCTGCAACAATATTGATATTCTCCTTACGCCGTACGACATTCTACGAATGAAAAACAAGCTCGGCATATCGTCGGAGGAGTTTTTAATCGCTTATACCTATATCCATATTGACGAAAAGACCTCCCATCCGTTTTTATATCTGAAAATGAACGATAACGCTGAAAGAAGCTGCCGTTTTGTAACCGCAGAGGGATGCAGCATATACAATGACAGGCCTGCTAACTGCCGTTATTATCCGGTAGGACAGGCATCTCTTAAAAAGATGGACGAAAAGAGCAATGCGCCGATAACCGAGGAGTTTTATTTCTTCGTGAAAGAAGAACACTGCTTAGGGTTTAAGGAAGATGCTGAATGGACGATAAAAAACTGGAGGGACGATCAGGGCGTTGATATCTACGACGACATGAACAGGGGATGGAAGGAGATACTCTTCAGAAGAAATCTGCCCGGTAATGTGCTCGACGAAAAAAAGCAGAAGGCGTTTTATCTGGCCTGCTATGACCTCGACAGGTTCAGGCGATTTGTCTTTGAATCAAAATTTCTTGAGAACTTTGATGTTGATGAGCAGCGGCTCGAAAAGATAAGGAATGACGAAACCGAACTCATGAAATTAGGCTTCGACTATACAAAATATTTACTAATGATAGAAGAGACTTTGAAGCTAAAAAGTTAAGCTTCCAGTTTTCTTGTAATATCCGCAACAGGAGAGAATATAAATTTCTTGCCTTCCTTGCGCATTTCAAGAATGCCCATATCTCTAAGTCCTAGCAAATCGGTGCGTGCAGTCTGATAGGTCACGCCATGAACATTTGCATGTGTCTCAATCGTGAAAACCTCATGCGGCTTTTCAAGCGCGCTTGCAAGCAATGCTCGTTGCCGTAAATTTAATGAAGGATATTTTGCGGCAAATCGGTAGGCATGCCTTTTTTCTTTTTGTTTTCTTTCTATATATGCGTTTAGTTCTTCTATTGCCTTATGTATAGCCTTAAGGTTGTACACAATGAAATATGTAGCATCGTTATCATCGATTTCCGAGTAAAGGAATGATCTATAATACTGAGCT